>JAATFG010000013.1 GCA_015655355.1 Lysobacterales bacterium | reverse complement strand
TGGCCGAAGAGCACGATATACCGACTCACGAGGTCGGCAAGCTGAGCAGACACCAGCGGTTCAAGGAACTGAGACTGAAATCGCTGTACTTGGGATTGAGCGATGGTGCCCGCACCAACGAATTGCGTAGGGCCAGCAATCACCAAATCAACAATGAACAGATCTGGCAGGCGTATGAACTGGGTGAGCAGAAATCCGCCTCCATGCGCAAGGATCTCAAGGCTGAACTGGCAAAAGCCGGTTTTGAGGAAGAGCAGCCTCATTTCAATCTCATCTGGTTGCTTGACGACTTTTCAGGCAGTGGCAACACCTACATCCGCTACGACAGCAAGAAGAAAAGCTACGGCGGCAAGCTACAGAAAATATACGAGCAGCTTCACCGGGGTGGGCTGATCGATCCGACTCACTACGAAGTGTTCCTGGTGCTGTACGTGGCCACCCGGCAAGCCATCGATCACATCGAGTACTGGAGTGAGCGTTTTACCTCCGAGCGAGGATTCAAGCCATTGCAGCTACGTGTGCTTTGTCCCTTGGAACGAAACCTTGCTCTGACCCAAACGCCGTCGGCGACGCTGGCCGCTCTATTGGACAAGGACAAGTACTTTGATTCGGAAGTCGATGACGATCACATGAAGGTGGGTGGGTCCGATGGCCGGATGGGATTTGCCAACTGTGCCTTGCCGGTTGTGCTATCCCACAACACCCCGAACAATTCGATCTATCTGCTGTGGGGACCCGAGCACCTGAAGTATCCGGGCCTGTTTCCCCGTATAGCCAGGCACAGAGATTTCTGATGGCATACAACGTCAATCCCTTCTTGGAACGCAGGTCGGAGCGTACGACCTCGGATCAGGAATTTGCACTCGTCTTCTCACCGAAGATTCTCGAGAAGCTTTCCGGCGAAGCCTTCAAAGGCGGGTTGCACGTTTTCCGTAGTGCGCCTGGCGGTGGCAAGACCACGATTCTTCGCGCCTTCACTCCCAGCGTTCTGCGTAGCTTCTGGCGCGGCAAAGGCGCCAATGAATTGAAGGAATCTTTCCCCCTGTTTGTCGAGAAAGGCGTTTTAGATGAACTGGAGGGCCCGCAACTGCTTGGAGTGCTCATCTCTTGCGCTTCGGGGTACGCCGATCTTCCTCCTGGGGCCGCCATTGATGAGGGACCGTTCCGCGCCCTGCTGGATTGCCGTGTGGTCCTGCGGACCCTTCGAAGCCTAGGCGCGTTTCTCGGACTGGGTGCCGATGAGTCGCTAGAGACCATTGGGCTTGAGTACGACCAGGTTGCTCAAGATCTCCAAGGCATTCCCAAACTCACCTCGGCCGGTGCGTTGGCAGAATGGGCCGAGACGCAAGAAAAACGCATCTACGCCGAACTGGACGCGTTCTCGGGCCGGAGCACCCAGGCGTTGCCTTCGAGCGGTCGGTTTGAGAGCGTGCTCTGGCTCCAGTCCGTCAGATTCATTCGCGATGGCGTGGCGGTGGGCGGCAATCGTCTGTTGATGATCGATGACCTGCACCGGCTTCGCCGCAAACAGCGTGAGTTGTTGATTGACGAACTGACCATCCAACGCCCGCAGATCCCGGTGTGGCTGGCTATGCGGACGGTAGTGTTGGAGGAATCGCTTCTTTCGCAAGGCGCACGAACTGGCAGGGACATCCAGGAGTACTCGCTTGAAGAGCTTTGGGGGGGGCTAAAGGGCGGCCATCAGTTCGTGCCCTTCGCACTGAATGTCTTGGACCGGCGCATGAATCGTCAGGTGGCGGTGACCGGTAACTTCTCGCAACGCCTGAGAGAGCAACTCGAGCCCGAGGAAATCCGGAAATTCATCCAGCCCGGAATCGATGCCTTCCGAGCCGCGACTCTGCCGTATGAAAAGACCGCGCGCTACAGTGAGTGGATCGCCCGGGCCGAGAAGAAGTCGGCGGACCAGACGGTCGACACACTGCTGGAGCTGTTTGTCACGCGGATTCTCATGGCCCGCGATGCCGGCAAGAAGCAAATGAGCTTCGATATGGCCCTTCCGGCGGAGGAGATCGATGACAAGGATAGTTCAGCCTTGCGTGGGGCGGCCGAAATCCAATGTCATGAAGAGCTCGAGTTGCCGTATTACTACGGCCTTGAGCGCCTATGTACCATGGCGACCTGTAACGTGGAAGAGCTGCTGTCGATGGCGGCCGCGCTTTACGATGGCATTGTGGCCAGCCAGGTCCTGCGGAAGCGCAGCCCGGAACTGTCCCCTGCCGATCAGGAGAAGATCCTTAGCGATGTCGCGGCGCGGCGCCTCAAATTCGTTCCCAAGCAGCATATGGAGGGGACGCGCGCGCAGAAGCTGATTATCTCGATCGGTGGCTACTGCCGTGAACGGACCTTCTTGCCCAACGCGCCCTACGCGCCAGGCGTGACCGGGGTGAGACTGTCGCAAACGGAAATGGAGAAGCTGCAGAGCAAGGTGCTGGGGGAGCACGGCGCATTGTTGAAGCGAGTCCTTTCCGAGTGCGTGGCGGAAAATTTGCTCGTTCTGCGTGCCAGCGCAGCAAGTACTGGGCGAGATGCAGGTTCCATCTTTTATCTCAACCGCACGCTGTGCGCCAACTTCGGCCTGCCCCTGCAATTGGGGGGATGGCAAGACGTCACCTGTCTAGATTTGATTGACTGGATGCTGCGGGGCTGGAAGCCGCGGCAGCGACTTGCGATGGGGAGCTAGGGATGCTGTGGGATCAATACGTTTTCCGGCGCGGGTCAGAGGCCAATGAGCTGTGGGAGCACATGTTCGACAATCGCCCGGTGCGATTGCTATACATCGGAGGAAGTGGCTTCGACGTCAGGGCGCAAGTGGTCATGCGCGAATGCATTGGCAGCATTCTTGAATCCAGCGCGACAGTCGAAGCCGCCAGTCTGGCGCTGATCAACTTCTCCAACTACAGTCTGGACGAAGAGCTGGAGCAGTTAACCGAACAGAACGGCCAGAAGCTGGCTGACATATTTTCGGCGATTGGCAGCGTCGAGCACGTTCGATTCGGGCCCTCTGAGGATGGCGAAGAATTGAGTTCCAGCAGTGCCCTGCGAGCAGGAAGGGACGCGATCCTGCAAATGGTGACTGATCAGACGGATATCATCCTTGATGCCAGTTCGCTGCCCAAGGTTATTTATCTTGCGCTGTTGACGAGCATTCTTCATCACTTGATTCCCGACAAGGAGGCAGAAAACGCTCTGGCCGCCGGAGGGGTCAATTTCCAGGTGCTCGTGGCCGAGGACGCTGCTCTGGACGGGCAGATCATGGCCGAAGATCCCAGCAGTGAGATTGTCTGGGTGCCCGGCTTCTCCAGCGCCATGCAAGCGGAAAGCGTCCAAGACTGGCCGTTGGTCTGGTTTCCGATCCTAGGTGAGCACCGACTTAACCAATTGCAGCAGATAGTCAAGGGTAGCGACATTCCCGGAGAGGCCGAAGTATGCCCGGTTGTACCGCACCCCTCGCGTGATCCACGACGGGCAGACCGCTTGCTGGTCGAATACAAGGAGGTGCTCTTTGAGTCGCGGCGCACTCCCACCAGCAATGTCCTTTACGTGCACGAAGCTCAGCCGTTCGAAGCCTACCGACAGTTGCTGGGAGCAATGAAGCGCTACCGCGAGAGCATGGCCATTCTGGGAGGCTGCCGGCTTGTGGTAACACCCTTTGGCAGCAAGCTCATTACCTTGGGCGCCGGACTAGCCTGCTTTGAGATGCGGCCGCAAGATTTGGGCGCGCAGTACGGCGTGGCGATTCCCCATGCAGAACCCACACGCTACGTAGTTCCTGCACAAGCCGTTAGTGCTTCTAAGCCCGACATTTGCAGCCTGCTTTTAACCGGCGCCGCCTACGCGGCGGTTGAACCGGCTGTTTAGGCCAGAAGATCACGCATTAGCGCGGCACGGCGCTACCCGAAATTTCTGACATTTCGCGCTCTAAGAGAGCATTGTGGTGAGTTGGGTCCTGATGCCCAACCGCATTCTGCGGGCGCGCCCCGGATTCAAATGGGCTGCCGAGGATGCCGCTTCCAACCCAAGCACTATCGGCCCGGCAGCCGCCTAACGCGGCAATAGGGTTTGCTAATGGAAGTACCCCTCATCGCCGGACGAATTGGAATAGGGCTTCGATCTGTTCAGCTGCCTATTTGCGTAATCCCCCCAATAGCGCCGATTCGGTGCTGATCTTTCCCAAGTCATATGCAGAAACCTGCGTTTCTTGGCGGTTTTTGCATATGACTGGGAAAGGGGAGAGGCGTCGGTGAGCCTGTTGGGTGGCTTCCAGTATGGGCCGTCACCGAATCCTATGTCGTGTCATCAGAGGGTATTCTTGGCAGGGAACCTCTGTGGTTTTTGCAGGCGACCTGAAAAACCAACAAAAAATGTCAATTAAATCAATAACATAAAATCTCATTCGGCATGCAGAAGCAGCAGGGCGATTGAGATATCCGCAACTTCGGGCCGGCGTCCGGTCCGACTGAAAAGCATCGAAGCCCCGCCGCGTGCGGGGCTTTTGTTTGTGTGCCCGGCGCTGGACGAAGGCGATGCCGCGCTGCAACGCCATTGTCATCGTCGTGAGGGTATCGTTAAGAAGTTTTGATGATCTCCCGCGCCGCCGGCGCCACGACCGATACCTTGCCCATGAAGCCGACCCATCGCCGTTTCGCCGTTCGCCCCTTGTCCCTCGCCCTGCACGGCGCCTTGCTGCTGGCGCCGCTGGCCGCCATCGCGGCGGAAGATCCGGCGCCGCAGGCCGCCACCAATGCGGTGCAGCTGGACAAGCTGACCGTCACCGCGCAGAAGCGCGAGCAGCAGGTGGCCGACGTGCCGATCGCGATCAGCGCCTACAGCGGCGAGCTGCTGCAGAAGCTCGGCGTCGTGCGCATGGATGATTTGTCCAACTACGTGCCGGGCTTCTACACCCAGTTGCAGAGCCCGAACAACCCCGGCTACGTGGTCCGCGGCATCACCTCGGACGATACCTCGGCGTTCCAGACCTCGCGCGTGTCGGTGTTCCAGGACGGCGTCGACATCAGCCAGGCGCAAGGCTCCAACGTCGCCCTGTACGACATGCAACGGGTGGAAGTGCTGCGCGGCCCGCAGGGCACGCTGTTCGGCCGCGGCGCCGAAGCCGGCGCGGTGTCGCTGATCCAGAACAAGGCCACGTCCGATTTCGCCGCCGGGTTCAATCTCGATGCGGGCAATTACAGCAGCGTGGTGGCCAGCGCGTACCTCAACGGCGCGCTCAACGAGGGCGTCGATGGCCGCATCGCGGTGTACGACGCCAAGCACGATGGCTACTACGACAATCGCGACGGCGGCGACGTCTACGGCGAGGACACCCAGGCCGTGCGCGGCGCGCTGCATTTCGACATCGGCGAGACCAGCAAGTACGACGTCATCGCCAACTGGGAGCACGACACGCCCTCGGCCACCGACTTCAACAGCAACAAGCGCCTCGACGCCGACGGCAACTGGGTGCCGAACGACGTGTACGGCAGCGCGGCCCTGAACGGCGGCAAGTACCTCGGCGTGGACCGCGTGGTCTACGGCATCACCGGCTTGGGCGAATTCCAGTTGAACGATGCGTGGACGCTGTCGAGCATCACCGGCCTGCGCCGCTGGTCTTCGGACGAGCGCTTCGACGGCGATGGCACCGACCTGTACCTGATCCAGGCGCAGAACGACGCCAAGAGCAAGCAGGCCAGCCAGGAACTGCGCTTCAACTACGACAGCGGCGGCCGCGTGAAAGCCTTCACCGGCGTCGATTTCTACTACCAGCAAGGCGTGCAGCAGGCGCCGGCGGCGACCAACGAACAGCAGTTCGCCAAGTACATCATGCTGCCGGTGCTGGCCGGGCAGTTGGGCATTCCGGTGGACGTGCTGTCGGGCCTCGACCTCGGCCACGGCGCCATCGGCCCGACGATCGACGCCGGCATCAATCCGCTGACCGGCCAGGCGTTCCAGCCGGGCGTCCACGACGAAGGCTACGTCAACTACGGCATGACCCGTGCATGGGAAGCCTTCGGCGACATGACCGTCGACGTCACCGACAGCCTGTCGCTGACCGCCGGCGCGCGCCTGTCGCACGAAACCATCTACGGCGCGATCAAGACCATCGATTCCACCGTGCCGGGCACCTTCGGCACCTTGCTCGGCGGCACCGGCAACAACGACCTGTTCCCGAGCACCAACGGCCAGCGCGTCGGCCGCCAGGACGAGTTCAACAGCGCGGTCGGGCGCCTGGTGCTGAACTATCGGTTTGGCTCGGGTTCCAACTTCTACGCCAGCGTTTCGCGCGGGCGCAAGCCGGACGTGATCTCCGCCACCGAAGGCAGCGGCGCGGCCGTGGTCAGCGAGTTGCCGGCGGAAATCGTCAACTCCGGCGAAGTCGGGGTGAAGGGCGACATCGGCAACGGCCGCTTCCTGTACGACATCGACGCGTTCTACTACAGGTACGAGAACTTCCAGTCCTACGTGACCCAGGGCTTGCAGCAGGTCGCGGTCAACGCCGGCCGCGCGCACGCGCCGGGCGCGGAAATCTCGCTGCAGGAGAACTTCACCCCGAACCTCGGCGTGCTGCTCAACTACACCTACATCAAGGCGCGTTTCGACAACACCGACAAGGACGGCAACGTACAGGACTACGCCGGCAACATGATGCGCATGACCCCGGACAACAGCGCCTCGATCGCGTTGCTGTACAACCATCCGTTCGGCGACGGCAACAGCTTCTACTTCCGCCCCAGCTATCGCTGGAAGAGCAAGATGTACTTCGACGACAGCAACCCGGCCGACCAGTTGCAGACGTCCTACGGCACGCTCAACGCGCGCACCGGCTTCACCCTCGACCGCGGCCGCTGGGACGTCGGCCTGTGGGGCGACAACCTCACCGGCAAGAAATACCTGATCGACGCCGGCAACACCGGCATGGATTACGGCTTCCCGACCTTCATCCCCGGCGCGCCGCGCACCTACGGCGTGAGCCTCTCCGGTCGCTTCTGAGCGGCCGGAATCGGGCTTGATCGGCAAGTCCCGGCGCACTTGCCGGGGCGCGGGAATCTAAATCACGGCTGGTCGCAAGGGCGGAAACGATGTCGATGGGGAAGCGCGGCGCAAGGCGGCTTGTTATCTTCGCGTTGCTGGTACTGGTTTGCGGGGGAATCCTCATGGCCTTGTCATGGACGACCAAATTGCGGCCCTCGCCCTTGCCGGCGGTGCCGCAATCGCCGGCGGACCTGCAGGCGTGGATCGATGCGCGCGAGCACACGCTCGCACTGCGCGAGGACACCGCCGCGCGCATCGTCTGGGCCGATCCGCAACATCCGCGCAAGACCGCGTGCAGCATCGTCTACCTGCACGGCTTCACCGCCTCGCAAGGCGAGGGCGCGCCATTGCACCGCAAGCTCGCGCAGACCTTCGGCTGCAACCTGTTCCTGGCGCGCTGGCCCGGCCACGGCCTGCGGGACGACAACGCCCTGCGTGGCGTCACCGCGCAGCAGTTGCTTGATTCCGCCGCCGAGGCGGTCGCGGTGGGGCATGCGATCGGTGAGCGGGTGATCCTGGTCGGCACCTCGATGGGCGGCGCGCTGGCCACGCAGATGACCGCGCAGCACGCCGGCGATGCCGACATCGCCGCCACCGTGCTGTGGTCGCCCTTCGTCAGCGCGCGCGACGCCAACGGGCAGAAGCTGTTGCAGCACTGGTGGGGGCGGGCGCTGATCAAGCGCAGGAACCACGGCGATGAGCTGGTGCGGGGCGCGGCGATCGACAGCCCGTATTGGGCCAAGGCTGCGCACCTCGATGGCTACGCCGCCGCGGCGAACCTCGCGCAGGGCATGAATCGCGATACCTTCTCGCACATCCGCGTGCCGCTGTTCCTCGGCTACTGGTACCACGACGAGGCACATCAGGACCCGATGGTCTCGGTGGCGGCGATGCAGGCGATGCTGCAACAGGTCGCCACGCCGAAAGCGCAGGTGTGGGCGCGCAATTTCCCCGGCGCCGGCGACCACGTGATCGCCTCGCCGCTGCGCTCGAAATCCAGTGGCGCGGTATTCGCCGCGACCTGCGACTTCCTCGAACAGGTTGCCGGCCTGTCGCCGCTGCATCCGCACACGGGCGAGTGCGCGGCGCAGATGGCCGAAGCCGAAAACTGAAACCTCCGCCTGCGAAAATGGACATTGATCGCTGACGACGGACGCAAGGCTTGGCATGATGAAGATGACCGCTCTAAAACAAATTTTCCTGCTGGGGATGCTGGCGATGACGGGCAATGCCGCAATGGCACAGGCACAGGAGCGGCAGCGGGAACTGCCGCCGCCGCTGGTGATCGGCCACCGCGGCGCGAGCGCGCTGCGCCCGGAACACACCCTGGCCTCGTACGCGAAGGCGATTGCCGATGGCGCCGATTTCATCGAGCCGGATCTGGTTTCCACGAAGGACGGCGTACTGATTGCGCGCCACGAGAACGAGATCGGCGGCACCACCGACGTCGCCGCGCATCCCGAATTCGCTGCGCGCAAGACCAGGAAACTGATCGACGGCAACGAAGTCGAAGGCTGGTTTACCGAGGATTTCACCCTCGCCGAGATCAAGACCCTGCGCGCGCGCGAACGCATCCCGCAAATCCGCAGCACGCAGTACGACGGCCAGTTCCAGGTCGCCACCTTCGACGAGATCATCGATTTCGTCGCCGCCGAATCGGCCGCGCGCGGGCGCGTGATCGGCCTCATTCCCGAGATCAAGCACGGCACCTTCTTCCAGCAGCACGCTCTGGCGATGGAGGACAAGGTGATTGCCACGCTCGACGCGTACGCATACACGAAACACGCGCCGGTGATCATCCAGAGTTTCGAGATTTCCAACTTGAAGTATCTGCGCCAGAAGCTCGGCGTGAACCATCCGAACGTGGCGCTGGTGCAGTTGCTCGACGAGCCGAACGTGCAGCCCGGCGACGTGCTCGCCGCGCACGGCAAGCTCACCTACGCCGACATGCTCGCGCCCGCGGGCCTGAAGGACATCGCGCAGTACGCACAATACCTAGGCCCGTACAAGGAGCAGATCATCCCGGTCGTCGGCGACAAGCTGGGTACGCCGACTTCGCTGGTGCATGACGCGCATGCCGCCGGCTTGAAGCTGATTCCGTACACGTTCCGCCCGGAAAACAATTTCCTGCCAAAGAGCGCGTGGCAGGGCAGCGATCCGCGCAGCTTCAACGAAGCCGGTTCGGTCGCGGAAATCCGCGCCTTCCTCGACGCCGGCATCGACGGTTTCTTCACCGACATGCCGCAGGTTGGCCGCGTCGCGGTCGATGGCTGGATGACCACGCAGGAAGGCGACTGAAGCTGTTTCCCTCAGTTGTTCCCCTCTCCCCTCGTGGGAGAGGGGGCACGAGCGCAGCGAGTGTTGCGCGAAAAGCCGAACCCTCTCCCTGCGTGCTGCGCACGCTGTCCCTCTCCCACGAGGGGAGAGGGGAGAAGTACGCGCTGTACAATGTGCGCAATGAAGAAATCCGATTTCAATTACGACCTGCCGCCGGAGTTGATCGCGCAAGCGCCGTTGCCGGAGCGCAGTGCCAGCCGCCTGCTGGTCGTGCCGCCCGGCGATGCCCCGTTCGATGATCGCCACGTGCGCGATCTACCGCAGCTTTTGCGCAAGGGCGATCTGCTCGTCTTCAACGACACGCGCGTCATTCCCGCGCGCCTGTTCGGCCAGAAAGCCAGCGGCGGCCGCGTCGAAATCCTGATCGAACGCCTGCTGCCGGACAACGAGGCGCGCGCGCAGGTCGGCGCGAGCAAGTCGCCGAAGCCCGGTTCGCGCATCGCGCTCGACGGCGGCGGCGAGGCCGAGGTGCTGGGCCGCGACGGCGAGTTCTACCGCTTGCGTTTCCATGTGGATGACGTGCTTGAATCATGGCTGCAGAAGGTCGGGCGCTTGCCGCTGCCGCCGTACATCCAGCGCGAAGCCGGCGCGAACGACGACGAGCGTTATCAAACCGTGTTCGCGCGCGAGCTCGGCGCCGTCGCCGCGCCGACCGCTGGCCTGCATTTCGATGACGCGCTTCTGGCGCAACTGCGCACACTAGGCGTCGAGTTCGGCCACGTGACGCTGCACGTCGGCGCCGGCACGTTCCAGCCGGTGCGCGTGGACAACATCCACGAACACAAGATGCACAGCGAATGGCTCAACGTCGGCGCCGAGCTGGTGCAGCAGGTGCGCAGGACGCGCGCGAACGGCGGCCGCGTGGTCGCGGTCGGCACCACGGTGCTGCGTGCGCTGGAATCGGCGATGAAGAACGGCGAGCTGCATCCGTTTTCTGGCGAGACGCAAATTTTCATTTTCCCCGGCTACAAGATCCGCAGCGTCGATATGCTCGTCACCAATTTCCATTTGCCGGAAAGCACGTTGCTGATGCTGGTCAGCGCGTTCGCCGGCAAGGAAAGGATCTTCGCCGCCTATGCGCATGCAGTGCGCGAAAAATACCGTTTTTTCAGCTATGGCGATGCGATGCTGTTGCACGCACGAAAGGAACCCGCATGAAGATCGATTTCCGCAACATCCACGGCCCGGAAGCGTATCGCTGGCTCGCCGCGACGGTGACGCCGCGCCCGATCGCATGGATTTCCACGCGCTCGCCGGACGGCATCGACAACCTCGCGCCGATCAGCTTCTTCAACGTGATCTGCGACGCGCCGCCGACCTTCGTCATCGCGGTCACGCCACGCGCCGACGGCACCGCCAAGGACACCTTGCGCAATGCGCAGCAAACCGGCGAGCTGGTGCTGCACCTGGTCAGCCATGCGCAAGCGGAAATGATGAACCAAAGTTCGGCGCCGCTGCCGCCGGAAACCAGCGAGTTCGAGGCGTTCGGCATCGCGTCCGAAGCCAGCGAGCTGGTCGCGCCGCAGCGCGTGCAGGGCGCGGCGGTGGCGTTCGAGTGCAAGGTCGCGCAGATCATGCCGTATCCGCCGCAAAACCCGACGCGTCATCTCATCTTCGCCGAAGCCTTGCTCGCGCATTACGATGACGCGGTGCTCGCGGATGCGCGCCACGTCGACCCGCACAAACTCGATCTGGTCGGCCGTCTCGGCGGCAACAACTACGTGACCACGCGCGAGATTTTTTCATTGCAGCGGCCTGCGTGACTTGATTGCGCGAATCAGTGGTCGTCGTGAGGGCAGGTTTTGTCGCGACCATTGACGAGGCAGTTCAATGCCTGTGTGCGCTCTTGCGTGACCCATGCGCGCCACGCGTTTGCCGGAATACCCGGATAACGCGCCGTGCCGAAGGTCGCCCACGCTTCGCGGTAAGCGAGCCAACTGCGCTGGGTTTCGCGGACTCCGTTCGAATCGATGGTGCCGTAGTCGCCCCAGGACTGGCCTTGCCGATGCGCGGCATCGAGCTTCGCAAGCACCTGCTTGTACATTGCGTTCAACGCCGTGTCCGCGGTCGCGAAATCTGCAGCGGTGGCCGGTGGCTGATGTTCGCGCTCGAGGCGCTCGATGTTGTCGAGAAGGCTCTTGTCCAGCGTTTCGTGGGCCTCGGTGACGAACGCGCCGCGCGCGGTGCCGCTCTGGTCGGTTTCCCGCCCGGCAGAAATGTCGAAGTATTTCTCCGCCGAGCCGCGCAGTTTCGCCAGTGAATCCCGTTGTGCCGGTGTCCACGTCGCCTGCAACGAGGTCCAGCGGTTCTCGCGCGCGAATCTTTCGAAACCCGCGTCGCGATCTGCGCACACGCCACCCATCATGCCGCTGGTGATGTCGTCGCAGATGTCGAACGGCTTGTTGTCCAGGCCGTGGGCGATGGCATCGAGATGTTTCAACCGACTTTCCAGTTCTGCGGGTGCGCCCTCGTATTCGCAGGCGAAGCGCTTGGCCAACGGGATATTGCGCGCAACGCCTTGGCCGTTGGCGTACAGCATCATCAGAATGCCGCTGGCGCCCAACAGCGAATCCGAATGATGGCCGTTAGGCGTGTTGTCGGTGTCCAGGTGCTTGCGTTCCCGGTAAGCGCACTGCCGCGCGGCAGCATGATCGGTGCCCGAGGTTTTTCCGTCGCTGCCGTAATACAACTCTTCCGACTTGCAATCCTTCGGCGCGCTGCCGACGTCGGCTTGCGGAACCGGCACTTTTTCCCATGGCAGGCACTGGGTCCGCAGATCGGCCAGTATCCGTTCCCAGGTTTGGTCCCGCGCAAAAGCCGTGAAGGGCAGGGCAGTCAGCAGCAGACCGAACAGCAGCGCGTTCTTGCGCATCGTCGTTTCCCCATTGGCCGTCGCTGTGGCCGCATGCCGCATAATATGCGCATGTCCAGAATGAATTTCGAGCTGTTGCGTACCGATGGCGTCACTCGCCGCGGGCGCCTGACCTTTCCGCGCGGAACGATCGAGACGCCGGCGTTCATGCCGGTCGGCACCTACGGTTCGGTGAAGGGGATTTTGCCCGAGCACATCAAGGAGCTCGGCGCGGAGATCATCCTCGGCAACACCTTCCACCTGTACCTGCGCCCCGGCCTCGAGGTCATCGCCGCGCACGGCGGCCTGCACGGATTCGCCCGGTGGGAAAAACCGATCCTCACCGACAGCGGCGGCTTCCAGGTGTTCTCGCTGGCGCACCGGCGCAAGCTGACCGAAGCCGGCGTCACCTTCGCCTCGCCGGTCGATGGCGCGAAGGTATTCCTCGGCCCCGAGGAATCGATGCGGATCCAGAAGGCCCTGGATTCGGACATCGTGATGATCTTCGACGAGTGCCCGCCGGTCGAGAAGAACGGCGAGCGCGTGCATCCGAAGGCGGTGCAGAAATCGATGGAGCTGTCGCTGCGCTGGGCGCGGCGTTCGCGCGATGAACACGACCGGCTGGAGAACGACGCGGCGCTGTTCGGCATCGTCCAGGGTGGCGTGTACACCGACCTGCGCACGCTGTCGGCCGAAGGCCTGCAGCAGATCGGCTTCGACGGCTACGCCATCGGCGGTCTCGCCGTCGGCGAGCCGGAGGATGAGCGCAACCATGTGCTCGAACACATGCATCCGCTGCTGCCGCAGGACAAGCCGCGCTACCTGATGGGCGTCGGCCGCCCGGAAGACCTGGTCGAGGCGGTCGCGCGCGGGGTGGACATGTTCGATTGCGTGATGCCCACGCGCAATGCGCGCAACGGGCATTTCTTCACCTCGTTCGGCACGGTGCGCATCCGCAACGCGAAGTACGAGCGCGACCTCGACCCGATCGAACCGGGCTGCGGCTGCTACGCCTGCCGGAACGGGTTTAGCCGCAGCTACATCCGCCACCTCGATCGCTGCAACGAGATGCTGGCGCCGATGCTCGGCACCCTGCACAACCTGTGGTACTACCAGACGCTGATGCGCGGAATGCGCGAGGCGATCGCCGAAGGCCGCTTCGAGCGGTTCCGCCGGGGTTTCCACGCCGCACGCGCGTGAACCCGGTCACTTTTCGCGCCGCCGCGGCTTGAACAGCGCGGATTTCGCCCCCATGGCATAATCCCCGGCTCTTTTGCCAATCCCGAATCACAAGAACATGAACCTGCTCGATTTCCTGATTCCCGCCGCCCATGCCCAAGCGGCCGGCGCCGCGCCTGCCGCCGGTGGCGGTTTCGGTTTCCTGATCCTGCTGATCCCGATCGCGATGATGTTCTTCATGTTCCGCCAGCAGTCGAAGCGGCAGAAGGAACAGAAGGCGCTGCTCGAGAACCTGTCCAAGGGCGACGAAGTGCTGACCAACGGCGGCATCGCCGGCACCGTCACCGGCATCGGCGACAGCTTCATCAGCGTCGAAGTCGCCACCGGCGTCGAAATCCGCGTGCAGAAGGGCGCCATCGCCAACGTGCTGCCCAAGGGCACGCTGAAGTCCGCCGTCTGAGCATGTGCCCGGCGACCCGGCGCAGGCCGGGTCGCCGTGTCTTCATGGCCAGAAAGACAAAACCGGAAATCCCGTAATGCTTGAATTCCCGCGCTGGAAATACTTCCTCATCGTCATCGTCATCGCGCTTGGCCTGCTGTATGCCGCGCCGAACCTGTATCCGCAGGATCCGTCGGTGCAGATCACGCCCAACCGCGGTTTCGCGATCGACGCCGCGCTGAACCAGAAGGTCGCCGATGCGCTGAAAACCGCCGGCCTGGCGCCGAAGCAGGTCGCAACCCAAGACAACAACCTGCTGGTGCGCCTGACGTCGCTGGAAGCGCAGACCAAGGCGAACGACGCATTGCGCGGTGCGCTGGGCGACAGCTACGTGGTCGCGCCGAACCTCGCCTCGACCGTGCCGGCGTGGCTGCGCAAGGTCGGCGCCAAGCCGATGGTGAAAGGCCTCGACTTGCAGGGCGGCATCCACTTCCTGTTGCAGGTCGACCAGAAAGCCGCGCTGGACAAGCGCGTCGATACCTACGTCGAAGACACGCGCGTGACCTTGCGCGATGGCCACATCCGTTACAGCGGCGTCGAGCGCAGGCCAGACAACAGCATCGTCGTGACCCTGGCCGACGCGAACGACGCCACTGCCGCGCGTGCGCTGCTGGCGAAGAACCTGCAGGCCAGCGGCGGTTCGGCCAGCGCGCAGCTGGTCGGTGCGCAGGCGCTGACCTACGCGGTCAACGGCGCCGTCATCACCATCGGCCTGCCGCAGGCCGAACTGCAGAACATCGCCTCGAACGCGATCGAGCAGAACATCACCACCTTGCGCAACCGCGTCAACGAACTGGGCGTGGCCGAGCCGATCATCCAGCGCCAGGGCGAGGACCGCATCGTGGTCGAACTGCCGGGCGTGCAGGACACCGCCGAGGCCAAGCGCATGATCGGCGCGGCGGCGACCCTGGAATACCACGCGGTCGACGAAACCGGCAGCGTCGCCGATGCGGTGAACACCGGCATCGTGCCGCCGGGCGACAAGCTTTACTACCAGCGCAGCGGCGTGCCGGTGCTGCTGGTCAAGCGCGTCATCGCCACCGGCGACCAGATGGTCGGCGCGCAGTCCTCGGTCGATCAGAACGGCCAGCCGTCGGTGAGCGTCACCCTCAACAACATCGGTGGCCAGCGCATGTTCGACTTCTCCAGCGCCAACGTCGGCAAGCGCATGGCGGTGGTGTACAGCGAGAGCATCCCCGAGGTGAAGCTCGTCGACGGCAAGGAAGTGCACAGCTTCAAGGTCAACGAGGACGTGGTTTCGGTGGCCGTCGTCCAGAGCGCGCTCGGCAAGCAGTTCCAGACCACCGGCCTGCAGAAGGACGAAGCCGACAACCTGGCCAAGCTGCTGCGCGCAGGTTCCCTGGCCGCGCCGATGGACTTCGTCGAACAGCGCGTGGTCGGCCCCAGCCTCGGCGCCGAGAACGTGCGCCGCGGCATCGAGGCGGTGGTGTATTCGTTCCTGTTCACCCTGGTGTTCTTCGCCGTCTACTACCGCGTGTTCGGCCTGATCACCGCAGTCGCGCTGCTGCTGAACCTGGTCATCGTGGTGGCGGTGATGTCGGTGTTCGGCGCGACGATGACCCTGCCGGGCTTCGCCGCACTGGCGCTGTCGGTCGGTTTGTCGGTCGACGCCAACGTGCTGATCAACGAACGCATCCGCGAAGAACTGCGCCACGGCATGCCGGGCAAGGCGGCCATCGCCACCGGTTACGAAAAGGCCGGCGCGACGATCATGGACGCCAACCTCACCGGCCTGATCGTCGGCATCGCCCTGTACGCGTTCGGCACCGGCGCGCTGAAGGGCTTCGCGCTGACCATGGTCATCGGCATCTTCGCTTCTATGTTCACCGCGATCACCGTGTCGCGCGCGATCGCCACGCTGCTGTACGCGCGGCGCAAGAAGCTGCAATCCGTGGCCATCTGACGGAAAATACACATGAAGATCTTTCCGCTGCATCTCCTGCCCAACGACACCACCATCGACTTCATGCGCCTGCGCAAGCTGGCGCTGACGGTGACGGTGATCCTTTTCATCGCCTCGATCGCGGTGGTCGCGTTGAAGGGTTTCAACTACGCGCTGGATTTCACCGGCGGCACCCTGGTCGAACTGAAGTACGCGCAGCCGGTCGAAGTGGAGGGCGTGCGCAAGCAGCTCGACGCGGCCGGCTTCCACAACGCGCAGGTGCAGAACTACGGCAGCGCCAACGACGTGCTGGTGCGCGTGCAGCCGACCGATGCCAAGGACGCCAGCAGCGACGCGGCCAACGAAAAGGTCGCGCAATCGGTGCTCGCCGCGGCGAGCAGCGCGAACAACCCGGGGACGCTGGCGAACGCGCCGACCTACGTCGGCCCGCAGGTCGGCAAGGACCTGGCGATGAACGGGGTGAAGGCGACGGTGTTCATCCTGATCGGCTTCATTGCCTACATCGCGTTCCGCTTCGAGCTGAAGTTCGCGATCGTCGCCAGCCTCACCGCGCTGTTCGACCTGCTGCTGACCGTGGCCTACATGAGCGCGACCGGCCGCGAGTTCGATTTGACCGTGCTCGCCGGCTTGTTGTCGGTGATGGGCTTCGCGGTCAACGACATCATCGTCGTGTTCGACCGCGTGCGCGAGAATTTCCGCAGCCTGCGCGTCGAGCCGCTGGAAGTGCTGAACCGCTCGATCAACCAGACCCTGTCGCGCACGATCATCACCGCGGTGATGTTCCTGCTGTCCTCGCTGGCCTTGTTCCTGTACGGCGGCCAGTCGATGCAGGGCCTGGCGCTGACCCACATCGTCGGCGCGGTGATCGTGGTGCTGTCCTCGACCCTCGTGGCCTGTCCGCTGCTGACCTTCGGCCCGCTGTCGGTGAGCAAGCAGGACTTGCTGCCCAAGGCCAAGGACATCGCAGAATTGCAGCGCCGGCCGTAATTCCTTGCGGGTTTGCGATCAACGAAAAAGCCCGCGAAATGCGGGCTTTTTCTTTCGCGTGTAGGTTACTGGCGCCAAGCTCTCCACGCGAGCCAAGCGAAGGCGCTCGCAAGAATCGCGTATCGGACGACGGCAAACCAGAACTGCGAGGGGGCGTGCGCCAATTCGTATGTCGAAGAATCGAGGGCAATCCCGCGGCCGCCCGGTGCCACGGTCTTGCCCGAGACGAGGCTGAGGGCAACCAAGCCAGCGCAGGCGATTGCGCCCAGGCTGTACAAGATGATGAAGAACCAGCGTCGCATGGCGTCGGCATACGGATTGTTCGACATCGCGCTGTCGCTCATTCCTTCTTCAAGTCGAACGCCGCCGCGTAACCGCTGTTGACGATGACCTTCTGCACCGCGTCGCAGACCTTGAGGTTGCCGGCGACGAGGCCGCGGGTTTCCGGACCGGTGCCGTCCATGCGCCCGGTCGCGGCGCCCTTGAAATCGCAGGCCTTGCCGCCGGCCTCGCGCACCAGCAGCACGCCGGCGGCGACGTCCCAGGCCTTCACGCCGGCCTCGAAATACGCATCGGCGCGGCCGCAGGCGACATACGCGAGATCGAGCGCGGCCGAACCGGTGCGGCGGATGTCCTCGGCCTGCGCCAGCAGCGCATCGACGCACTTCAGTTGCGCGGAAACGCGCGAACGCTCGCGCGGGGCGAAGCCGGTGTGGATCATCGCGGCGCCCAGATCCTTGCGTTCGGCGACGCGGATCTTGCGCTCGTTGAGCTGCGCGCCGGCGCCGCGGCTGGCGGTGAACAATTCGTTGCGCAGCGGGTCGAAGATCACCGCGTCGGTCGGCTCGCCGTTTTCGACCAAGGCGATGCTGACGCAGTAATGCGGGAATCCATGCAGGTAATTCGAGGTGCCGTCGAGCGGATCGATCACGAAGAAGCGGCGCGGGTCCTTGCCGACGACCTTGCCGCCTTCCTCGCCGACGATGCCGTAGTCGCGGTAATTGCGCTGCAATTCCTTGATCACGACCTTTTCCGCGTCCTCGTCCACTTCGCTCGCATAGTCCATGCGGTCCTTCTGCACCACGTTGAGCGCGTCGAGCTTGTTGATCGAACGCAGCAGCACGTTGCCCCCGGCGCGGGCGGCCTTGACCATGACGGTGACGACGGGATTGAGCATGGCAACGAACCTCGGGCAGGCAATGGGGCAAACGAAGGAAAAGAACGTGGCGCGGCTCCGTGGCCGTGCCGCGGCAGTTTACCATGTCGTGCATGCAAACCCCTGAAAACCCCGACCCGAACCCCGTCGTCGACCTGCGCTGCGTGCTGGTCGGCACCCAGCATCCGGGCAACATCGGCGCCGCGGCGCGCGCGCTGAAGACGATGGGACTGTCGAAGCTCGTCCTCGTCGCGCCGGAGGATTTCCCGAGCGAGGAAGCGCGTCGCCGTGCCGCCGGCGCCGAGGACGTGCTGGAGAACGCGCAGGTGTTCGCCACGCTGGCCGACGCCGTCGCCGATTGCCGCTACGTGCTCGGCAGCACCGCGCGCGGGCGCCGCGTGCAATTGCAGGAGCACGATCCGCGCGATGCCGCGCGGCAGTTGCTGGCGCGCGCGGTCGACGGCCCGGTCGCGCTGGTGTTCGGGCGCGAACGCACCGGCCTGTTCAACGAGGAATTGCAGTTGTGCCATGCGGCCGTGCACATTCCGGCCAATCCCGATTACAGCTCGCTCAACCTCGCCGCGGCGGTGCAGGTGCTGGCCTATGAAGTGCGGATGGCGCTGCTCGCCGGGCGAATCGTGCCGCCGGTCGCGAACGACGACGAACATGAGGCGATGGCCTCGCAGGCGCAACTCGAAGGTTTTTTCGTGCAACTGGGCGAGACCCTCGACGACATCGATTTCCACAAGGGCCGCAACCCGGATTCGGCGATGCGCAAGCTGCGCCGGCTGTTCCTGCGCAATTCGCTGACCGGGAAGGAAGTGCGCCTGCTGCGCGGCGTGCTGTCCGACGCGCAGCGCATGGCCAAGCTGGCGCGCATGCCTTGATGGCGTGCATGGCGCGAAGCGGCCACGGTCCAGGTTGAATGCGGGGCGCGCTGTCTTCCGGTCCTGCTTTCGGTTAGCCTTGGCGGATAATCGCAAAAAACACCGTGTGGGGACACTTGCGTACCCGTTGGATCAGTCCACTGATCGGCCTGTTGCTGGGCCTCTTCGCCGTGGGCGGCACCGCCGCCGCGGACGTTGCCGTGCCGGTCGTGCCGGCCCCTGCCGGTGACGAACTGGTGCTGGGCCGGATCAGCGACGACCCGAAGGCGCATTACGGCCAGTTGAAGCCGCTGCTCGATTACGTGGTGCCGCGGCTGCAGAGCGTCGGCATTACCCATGGCCGCATCCTGATGGCCAAGGATGCGCAGCAGATGGCCAGTTACCTGCGCCATGGCCGCGTCGACTGGGTCACCGAAACCCCCGGCACCGCGCTGGAACTGCAGCGCCGTGCCGGCGCGCGTCCGCTGCTGCTGACCGAGCGCAACGGCGTCAGCCGCTATCACAGCCTGTTCTTCGTCCGCCGCGACAGCGGCATCACCTCGCTGCAGCAGCTCAAGGGCCGCAGCATCGTGTTCCAGAGCCTGGCCTCGACCAGCGCGTACCTGGTGCCGGCGGCGATGCTGCTCGGCGAGGAGAGGCTGTCGCTGGAGCAATTGCTGTCGCCGCGCGACAAGCCCGTCGCCGGCGACGTCGGCTACGTGTTCGCGCGCTCGGAATTGAACGTGGCCACCTGGGTGGACAAGCGCGTGGTCGATGCCGGCGTGCTCAGCTCGCTGGACTGGGACAATCCGCAGCACGTGCCGCCGACATTCAAGCGCGATTTCGTCGTGCTCAGGGAAACCGCGGACTATCCGCGCGCGCTGGAACTGGTGCGCAACGATCTCGACCCGAAGGTCGAGGCCAGACTGCGCGAGGTCCTGCTGCAGGCGGCGAGCGATCCGAAGGCCGGCCCGGCCCTGCGCAGCTTCTTCGGCACCACGCGCTTCCTGCCGATGGATGCGCAATCCATGACGTCGCTGCAGCGGCTCGGCAGCGGCGCGGCGCGCGTGCACGAGCAGCTCGAATGAGCACGCCGCCTTCACCGCGCCTGTTCGGGCTGCGTTCGCGCTTCCTCGCCGCGATGGGCGCGGGCCTGCTGCTGGTGGCGGCGCTGGTGGCGGCCTTGCTGTGGCGCCAGCACGTGTTGCAGCAGGCCGCCAGCACACTCGGTCGCGATGCCGTGCAGCAGATGGCGCGCGACACGCTTACCCTCCGCGGCAACGCCAACGTGCGCCAGCTCGCCGACGCGCTGGCCAATCCGCTGTACTTCAACGATCTCGACGCGATCGGCAACCTGGTGCGCGCGGCGCGCCAGCCGGACGTCGGCTACGTGCTGGTGTACGACGCGCAGGGCCGCATCCTCCACGACGGCTCGATCGACATCGACGCCTATGGCGAGCCGATGCGCGACGCACTGGCGCCGGCGGTGCTGGCGTCGGACCAGTTGCTGGTGCAGTGGTTGCCCGATGTGATGGACGTGTCGCAGCCGATCTCGGTCGGCAACCAGCGCCTGGGCGGGGTGCGCGTGGGCTATTCGCTGGCGGTGGTGCAGGCCAACCAGGACCGTGCGGTCGCTTCGCTGCAGAACCGCCTCACCAGCATCGCGCGCAACCAGCTGGTCTGGATCGTCGCCATGCTGCTGGTGCTGGCCGTGGTCGCGCTGTGCATGGGCTGGTACGTGCAGCGCGTGCTGGTCGCGCCGATCCGGCAACTGGCCGCGGCGGCGCGCGCGATCAGCCACGGCGAATACGTCGTGTCGCTGCCGGACAACACCCGCAAGGACGAAGTCGGCGACCTGGTGCGCGCGTTCAACGACATGAGCGACAGCATCGCCCGCCACGACCGCGACGTGCGCCTGCTTGCCTACACCGATGCGCTGACCGGCCTGACCAACCGCCTCGCGTTCCGCGAAGGCCTCGACAACCGCTTGCGTTTGCTGCGCGGCACCGGCCACGAACTGGCGCTGTTGTTCGCCGACATCGACGATTTCAAGCGGGTCAACGACACCCTCGGCCACGAGGCCGGCGACGAGGTGCTGGTGCAGTTCGCCAGCCGCATCCGCGTCGCGGTGCAGGAACTCGGCGGCAATGATGCGCTGCTGGCGCGCTTCGGCGGCGACGAGTTCGTCATCCTCGTCCAGCGTGCCGGCGAAAAGACCGGCAACGTGCGCGAAACCGCGGAAGACCTCGCGCAGCGGCTGGTCACCGAATTGTCGCGGCCGCTGCAGGTGCAGGGCCGCGAATTGTTCCTCGGCACTTCGGTCGGCATCACCATGTTCCCGGAAGACGCGGCCAACGGCGCGGCGCTGATGAAGAACGGCGACATCGCCATGTACCAGGCCAAGGCCGCCGGCAAGAACTGTTTTCGTTTTTACAGCCACGCGATGAACCAGAGCGTCGAGCGCCGCGTGCAGATGGAGCAGGAACTGCGCGGCGCGTGGGAACGCGGCGAACTGCACGTGGTCTACCAGCCGATCTACGACCTGCGCGAGCGCACGCTGTGCGGTGCCGAAGCGCTGCTGCGCTGGAAGCATCCGATCCTCGGCGAGGTGCCGCCGTCGCTGTTCGTCGACGTCGCCGAGCAGAGCGGGCTGATCGAATCCATCGGCGCCAACGTGCTGCGCAGCGCCTGCGCCACCGCCTCGGGCTGGAACGCGAAACGCCTGCGCGGCGCGCCGCTGTTCGTCTCGGTCAACCTGTCCCCGCGCCAGTTGCGCGACCAGCGCCTGCCCGAAGCGGTCGCCGAGGTGCTGAGCGATTCCGGCCTGGCGCCGTCGAACCTGCACCTGGAACTGACCGAAACCGCGGTGATCGGCGACGAGGCCAGCGCCAGCAAGCTGCTCGAAGGCGTGCGCCGGCTCGGCGCGAAAGTGTGGCTGGACGATTTCGGCACCGGCTTCTCCGGCTTGAGCTATCTGCGCCGCGTGCCGGTCGACGGGGTCAAGATCGACCGCAGCTACGTCGCCGACATCCAGCACGACCCGGACGATCTGGCGCTGACCGCGGCGATCATCGCGATGGCGCATTCGCTGGGCATCATCACCGTCGCCGAAGGCGTGGAGAACGAGGAGCAGTTCAAGCTGCTGCTGCACAGCGACTGCGACCTGGCCCAGGGCTACTGGCTGTCGCAGCCGTTGAGCGCCGAGGAATTCGCGCGCCTGGTGTAGCGTGGCGCCGTGGCTGGGCCGGCCGGTGGAATCCGCGTGAGCGTTCGCGGTTTTGACAAAAATCCGCATCCGCGCGCTTGATACTCGCGACAATTCGAGCGGGGAAACGCATGAAGCTCGCACATGTGCCGCGCATCGATGCGCGTTATTGGCTCGCCATCGTCCTGGCCAGCGTGTTCGGCACCAACTTGGGCGATGTGTACGTCGACCACAGTGGATTGGGCACGTGGGCCGGCGTCGCTTTGCTGGCCGTGCTCGCCGTGAGCGTGTTCGCCATCGAGCGTCTGGACGGGCTGCCGCGCGAACTGTGGTACTGGCTGGTGATCGTGGTCATCCGCACCGGCGCGACCAACATTGCCGACTACCTGTCCGATGAAATGAAGTTGTCGGGGTCGACGCTGACGTTCGGGTTGGCGGCTCAGCCGTCTTCGGCTTCGTCGTCGCGTTCGAGTTTCTGCAACAGCAATTTGTCCACGCGCGCGCCGTCGAGGTCGACCACCTCGATGCGCCAGCCGGCCCAGTCGAAATGCTCGCCGACGTGCGGGATGCGGCCGAAATGCTCGATCACCATGCCGGCGGCGGTGTTGAAGTCGTCCTGGTCGCCGGGCAGGGCGATGCCGCCGAGCAGTTCGCGCAGGTCGTCGTTCGGCAGCGAGCCGCCGACCAGCAGCGAGCCGTCGTCGCGCCGGGTGACCAGCGGCATGTCGTCGTCGGTTTCGGACGCCTGCCAGCCGATCACCGCGCCCATCAGGTCCTGCACCGTCACCACGCCCTGGATTTCGCCGTATTCGTCGACCACCAGCGCCATCGACTGCTGTTCCTCGCGGAAGATTTCCAGCAGCTTCATCGCGTGGGTGGATTCGGACACGAACAGCGGTTCGCGCAGCTTCTCGAACAGGTGCGCGCGTTCGCCGCCGATCTGCGCGAACAGGGTCTTCACTTCGAGCACGCCGGCGACGTCCTGGTCGTTGCTGCGATAGACCGGATAGCGCGAATACTGCGCTTCGCGCATCGTCGCCAGGTTTTCCGCGTCGTCGGCATTCGTGTCGAGCCAGGTGATCCTGGTGCGCGGCGTCATCAGGCTGTCGGCGGTGCGGTCGCCGAGGCGCAGCACGCGGTTCATCATGTTGCGCTCGTCGTCGTCGATCACGCCCTGTTCGTGGCTTTCGCTGACCAGCAGGCGGATTTCCTCTTCGGTGACGTGCGCGTCGCCGTCATTGCGCATGCCGAGCAGGCGCATCACCGTGCGCGTGCCGAACGCGAGCGCGGCGACGAAGGGCTTGGCGATGGTGGCGAAGAAATCCATCGGCCACGCCACCGCGCTGGCGATGCGTTCGGGCTGGAAGGTGGCGATGCGCTTGGGCACCAGTTCGCCGAACAGGCCGAACACGAACAGCATCAGCACGAAGCCGAGGATGAAGCCGAGCTTGTCCGCGAACGGGGCGAGGAAGTCGAAGCGCGCCAGCCAGTGGCCGATCTCGGCGCCGGTGGATTCGCCGCCGAAATAGCCGATCAGCAGGCTCAGCAGGCTGATCCACAACTGCACTGCGGACAGGAAATCGTCCGGGTGCTCGGCCAGTTGCAGCGCCTTGCGCGCGCGGCCGCTGTCGACGGCCATCTGCTTGAGGCGGCTATTGCGCGCGGTCAGCACGGCCATCTCGGACATCGCGAAGAAGGCGTTGAACGCCACCAGCACCAGAATCAGCAGCCACTTCAGCATGTGGGCGCGCCCCCGCAGGAAACGGCCCGGCGGGCGTGGCGGGAAGGCGATGGGGCATGCGGCACGGGGCGGCAGGCCGGGGCGGGAAGCGGGTCTTGGTGCATAGGGTGCGCCAGCGGCGCCGGGCCAAGTCTAGCAAAGCCGCGGCGCGAACTGGAACCCGTGACGGTTGTCGCGTGCGGGTCACCGAACCGTCATAATTGCGCCCGGTTCCCGTCCCGACAGCGAGCAGTGCATGTTCTCCCTGCAAACCATCTTCGGCTCCGGCCAGCAGTTCTACGCTTTGCTCGACGATGCCGCCGACGCCGCGGCCGAAGCGGCGCGCGCCCTGCACGGGATGATGCGCGCGGCCGACCGCCAGCCGGCGCTGGACGGCTTCAAGCTGGCGCGCCTGCGCGAGCGCGCGACCGCCGACAAGATCAACCAGGCCCTGGTCGACAGCTTCATCACCCCGTTCGAGCGCGAGGACATCCAGGAACTCGGCGCGGCGCTGTACAAGATACCCAAGCAGATCGAGAAGTTCGCCGACCGCTATTCGCTGGCGACCCAGCACCTGGCCCACATCGACTTCGCCCCGCGCGCGGCGATGCTGGAACAGGCCGCCGCGGTGGTGAAGCAGATGGTCAACCAATTGCCGAAGATGCAGCTGGACAGCATCGCCGCGCTCAACGAGAAACTGCGCTCGATCGAGAACGAGGCCGACCGGTTGATGCTCGAACTGTACCGCGACATCTACTCGGGCAAGCTCGACAACATGCAGATGTTCCTGCTCAAGGAGTTCTTCGAGATCCTTGAAAAGGCCATCGACCGCTGCCGCGAGGCTGGCGTGGTCGTGTACCAGATCGTGCTGAAGAACTCGTGAGCGGAGCGCACGCATGCTGACGCTGGTCTTCGTGGTGGTGATCGCCGCGCTGGTGTTCGAGTTCATCAACGGCTTCCACGACACCGCCAATTCGATCGCCACGGTGGTCGCGACGAAAGTGCTGTCGCCGGGGCAGGCGGTGTTGCTGGCCGCGGGCACGAACCTGTTCGGCGCGCTGACCGGCACCGCGGTCGCGGCGACGATCGCGAAAGGCATCATCGACACCGACGTGGTGCAGGCCAGTTCGCAGGTGATCCTGTGCGCGCTGCTCGGCGCGATCGCGTGGAATCTGCTGACGTGGTGGCGCGGCCTGCCGGCGTCGTCGTCGCATGCGCTGATCGGCGGCTTGAGCGGCGCGGCACTGGCCGCGGCGCACGACAACTTCGCCGCGCTGGTCTGGTCGCAGCACGGCGATGCCGGCTGGACCAGCAACAAGGGCCTGCTGTGGAAAGTGGTGGTGCCGATGGTGACGTCGCCGATCGCCGGCTTCGTCCTCGGCGCGCTCATCATCGGCGTGCTGTATTTGCTCATCTGGTCGATGGCGCGCAGCGGCGGCGTGCTGGCGCGCATGGCGCGTCCGCGCTGGGTCAACGCGTTCTTCAACAAGGCGCAGCTCGCCTCGGCCGCGTACATGGGTTACGCGCATGGCCGCCAGGATGCGCAGAAAACGATGGGCATCATCGCGCTGGCCTTGTTCGGCGCGGAGAAAGCCGGGGTGCTGGCGAACCTGCCGGCGTGGCTGTCGTTCCTGCATCCGTCCGGCAGCGACAAGGACATCCCGCTGTGGATCGTGTTGACCTGCGCGGTGGTGATGGCCGCCGGCACCGCGTCCGGCGGCTGGAAGATCATCAAGACCCTCGGCCACAAGATGGTCAAGCTGCACCCGATCGACGGCTTCGCCGCGGAAGTGGCGTCGGCGACGATCCTGCTGACCGCGTCCAGCTACGGCATGCCGGTGTCGACCACGCACAGCATCTCCACCGCGATCATGGGCGTGGGCTGCGCGAAGAACCCGAAGGCGCTGAAGCTCGGCCTGATCGAGCGCATCGTGTGGGCGTGGATACTCACGATTCCGGCCGCCGGCGCGTGTTCGTGGCTGCTGTGGAACCTGCTGCACGCGTTCGGCTGGGCGTGACGGGAATCCGCAGGGGGGCGGTTCGCGAATCGCCCGTACACGATGCGCGAATCGCCCCTACATGCCGCCCCAGATTTGTTCGTCGATGCTCGCCGCGGCTTTCTGCCCGCGCACTTTCCCGTTGACCACGACGACGCCTTCGCTGCGCAAACGCTGCGCCTGTTCGCGGAAACCGCGCGAGCCTTCGGGGAAGGCGATGCGGCCGTCGCTGCGCAGCACGCGGTGCCACGGCAGCTTCGAGTCATTGTTCTCGCCCAGGATTTTCGCGACCATGCGCGCGCGTCCGGGCAGGCCGGCGCGGCGCGCGACTTCGCCGTAGCCGGCGACCTGGCCGCGCGGGATCGCGCGCACCGCGGCGAGGATTTTCGCGGCGGCGGATGCATCGCTCATGTCGGTCTGCGCATCCACGCCGCGATGCTCAAGCGCTCGCGTCGTGCGGGCAGCACTTCGTGTTCCAGTTCGCTGAGGAACACGATGCTGGTCGCTGCTTGCGGCGACACCAGATGTTCCCCGCCGTTCGCAAGCAGGATGCGCAATGCGCCGCCATCTTCCGCTTCCCAAGCGTCGTTCAGATAGCTCACCAGCGAAATGCGGCGCGCATCCGAATCGCGGAAGCGGTCGCGGTGCAGTTTGTAGAACGCGCCGACCGGGTAGCTGGCGTAATGCGCTTCGACTTCGGACAGGCCGAGGTAGAGCAGGCGATTGAGTTGCGCGCGCATTCCGTCGAGTTCGCGCAGGAATCCGCGCGCCGCGTCGCCGCAGCGCGGATCGTCGAGCCACAGGGTCGAATCGCCGCGGATGTCGCGACTGACGGTCTTGTTCGCGCCGTGTCCGACCGAGGCTTCGCGCAAGGCACCGGTTTCGCGCAGACGCAGCAGGTCATTGCGCAGCGTGGCGGCGAGTGCGGCATCGGGAAAGTTGGCGAGGCGGCACGCGCCGGTGTCGCCCAGCGCGTCGGCGATGGCATCGGCGACGTCCGTTTGCGAGGCGTCGATCAGGGGCAGCTCATGCATGTTGCGTATGATACGCGCGACCTTCGCCACGCCTGCCGCCGCATGTTCCCGCGCATTCCGCCTGTCACCAAATACCTGCTGATCGCCAACGCCGTCGTATTCGCGTTGCAGAAGCTGCTCGGCGACGACTTGCTCGCGCCGCTGATGTTGTGGCCATGGGGCGGTGGCTTCTGGCCGTGGCAATTGCTGAGCTACGGCTTCCTGCACGGCAGCTTCAACCACATCTTCTTCAACCTGATGGCGTTGTGGATGTTCGGTGCACCGATCGAGCAGACGTGGGGGGCGCGGCGGTTCCTGACCTATTTCCTGGTCTGCGTCGTCGGCGCAGGCCTGCTCCAGCTCGGCATCGGCAGCGCGATGGTCGCGATGGGCGGCGAGGCGTATCCGACGCTCGGCGCGTCCGGTGGCATCTTCGGCTTGTTGCTGGCCTATGCGCTGCTGTTCCCGCACAACCGGGTGATGCTGCTGTTCCCGCCGATCCCGATGAGCGCGCGCACCTTCGTGATCCTGTACGGCATCACCGAACTGGTGTTCGGCTGGACCGGCTGGCAGCCGGGCGTGGCCCATTTCGCGCATCTCGGCGGCATGCTGTTCGGTTGGATCCTGATCCGCTACTGGCGCGGGCAATGGCCATTCGGCAACCGGCGCGGGCCGAAGCCGCCGAAGCGACCGGATTACATGCGCATCGTGAAGTAAAGAAAAAGCCTGGGAAATCCGGGCTTTTTGCTGTTCCCCACCCGCCTTCATGGGAGGAGGGGGACGCAGGCACGGCACGAAAAGCCGAACCCTCTCCCTGCGTGCTGCGCACGCGGCCCCTCTCCCACAAAGGGGAGAGGGGTTTCCCGCATCACCAGATGTTCACCTGCTTGTCGGCCGGGCGCACCATCGCGTCGCCGGCCTTGCACGAGAACGCCTGCGCGAACGCCGGCATGTTGCTCGGCGCGCCGATCGCGCGCAGCGATTCCGGCGAGTGCGGGTCGGTGTTGAGGTACAGCTCGGCCTGCTTCTCGCGGATCGAACCGCGCCACACGCGCGCCCAGTTGAGGAAGAAGCGCTGGTTCTGGGTGTAGCCGTCGATCTTGCTGTCGGCTTCCTTCGGGTTCTGCGCCAGCGTGGCCTGCAAGGCATCGAAGGCCACGTTGATGCCGCCCAGGTCGGCGATGTTCTCGCCCAGGGTGAGCTTGCCGTTGACGTGCAGGTCCGGCTTGTCCTTGATCGGCGTGTAGTCGTTGAACTGCTGCACCAGCTTGTCGGTGCGTGCCTCGAACTTGGTCTTGTCTTCCTTGGTCCACCAATCCTTGTTGTTGCCGTCGCCGTCGAACTGGCTGCCTTCGTCGTCGAAGCCGTGGCTGGATTCGTGGCCGATCACCGCGCCGATGCCGCCGTAGTTGAGCGCATCGTCCGCCTTCGCATCGAAGAACGGCGGCTGCAAAATCGCGGCCGGGAAGTTGATCGTGTTGTCGGTCGGGTTGTAGTAGGCGTTCACCGTCTGCGGGGTCATGCCCCATTCCAGGCGGTCGGTCGGCTTGCCGATCTTGGCGACGTCATACTGGTAATTGAACTTGCCGGCCGCCTGCAGGTTGCCGTAGTAATCGCCGTCCTTGACCTGCAAGCCGCTCCAGTCGCGCCACTTGTCCGGGTAGCCGATCTTGGGCAGGAACTTGCTCCATTTCTCGACCGCCTTGGCCTTGGTTTCATCGCTCATCCAGTCGAGCTTCTCGATGCGCGCCTTCAGTGCGTTGCGCACGTTGTCGACCAGCACCTGCGCGCGCTGCTTGGCTTCCGGCGGGAACATCTTGGCCACGTACAACTGGCCGAGGCCTTCGCCGATGCTGCCGTTCACGCTGCGCAGCACGCGCTTCCAGCGGTCGGGCAACTGCGGTTGGCCGGACAGCGCCTTGCTGTACTCGAACTTGTTGTCGACGAAGGCCTTGCTCAGCGCATTGGCCGCACCGTCGATCGCGTGGAAGCGGAAATACGCCTGCCACTGCGCGGCCGGCGCGGTGGTCAGCAGCTTGTCGAACTCGGTGAAGAACTTCGGCGGGGTCAGCGAGAAGCCGGTGACATCCGCGCCCTGTGCCTTGAAGAAGTCTTCCCACTTGAAGTGCGGGGTGATCTTGTCGGCCTCGGCGACGCTGACGAAGTGGTACTGGTTCTTCGGGTCGCGTTCCTCGACCGGCGCCAGCGAGGCGGCGGCGAGCTGCTTTTCGAGGTCGAACACCTGTTGCGCCTGCTTCTTCGCGTCGGCTTCGGATACGCCGACCAGTTGCAGCGACTTGCCGATGTAGCTGAGGTACGCGGCGCGGATGTCGGCGAATTTCGGATCGGTGTAGTAGTCCTTGGTCGGCAGGCCGAGGCCGTCCTGGCCGACGTAGGCGATCTGGGTCTCGGCATGCTGGAAGTCGGCGCCGGAACCGAAGCCGAACACGTTGCCGTCGCCTTCGGCGTAGCGCGTGGTGATGAAGTTGGCGACGTCGCCGCCGTTCTTCAGCGTATCGACCTGCGCCAGCAGCGGCTTGATCGGATCAAAGCCGAGCTTCTCGATGGTCGCTTCGTCCATGCCCGAGGCGTACAGCACGCCGACCTTGTGCTCGACCGAATTGGCGTCGGCCTTGCCGTCCTTCGCCGCGGCTTCGGCGATGTCGTGCTGGGTGTTCAAGCTGTCTTCGGCGAGCTTGTTGAACGCGCCCCAGCTGGTCTTGTCCGCCGGAATCGGATTGGCCGCGACCCACTTGGAATTGACGAAGCCGTCGAAGTCGTTGCAGGCGTTGAGGCTGGTGTCGAGATCGGCCACGTCGAAGCTGGGCTTGCTCGCCGCGGATGCGGCGGCGGCCGGCGCCGCGGTGGAGGCCGCGGCTGCGGTCGCCGCGGTGTCATCAGGTTTCTTGCACGCCGCGAGCGCGGCGGCGACGGCCAGCGACAGGGACAGGACTTTCAGTGAATTGCGCACGTTGCGGACTCCGGCCCGGCGGGCCACTTGGGTTGAACCTTCGATTCTAACCATGCTGCGCCGCGTTGCAGGGGGGCCAAAGGTCATGCTCCGATGCCGGAAGCGGCGGCAGTGGTGCCGCCATCTTGCGTGCCAGCTCATCGCGCTTGCATTTGCTGGAACGCTCTCGACCGGCGGGGGCGGCAGTCATTGCCCGCGTTCGGCCTGCCTGCAGCAGTTGCAGGCGGCTTCAACGCACGTAGCCCGGTGGCGCGGCGGCGCGATTGCGTTCCTCGTCGCGCTGCTCGAAGGTCGCGTTGGCCTTCTCTTCGGTCATGTGCAGGCTCGGCGCGACGTGCGGCAGCAGCAGGCGCAGCCACGAGCGCGCGGCCTTGCGCGCTTCGACCGGACAGTTCTTCGCGCGCGCGTCGGTCAGGCCGCCGTGGGCGACGATGTTGGCGTAGCGCTGCGGGTCGCTGCCGTAGATCAGGCATTGCATGTTGAAGTAGCGCTGCTCGCCGAGCTCGTGTTCGTCCGCGTACGCATCCAGGTTGTAGGCGCCGGTGCTGCGCGCGAGGAACCAGTTCGCGGCCATGCTCAGGTTGGCGTAGACCACGTCCGGCGTTTCGTTCAGGCCGGCGAAGCGCTGCATGCCGATGGTCGCCAGTTGGTCGACAGCGTCTTCCTCGCGCCCGGTCGCCGGGATGTCGAGCATGTCGATCAGCGCGTGCCCGGTTTCGTGCAGGAGGATGAAGCGCAGGTTCGCCAGCACGTAGCGGCGCGGATAGTCGGCATCGAGCTTCTGCTCCTTCTGCAGTTGTTCGCCGCGCTGGTACAGCACGCGCACCATCTCGTAGCACATCACCACTTCGTGGGTGGCGTAGAGGTATTCGGCGCCCGGCTCGCCGCATTCGGCCATCACGTAATGGAGGGGTTCGGGCAGCACGAACAGGCCGTCGATCGCCTGGATTTCCGGCAGCTTGCGCAGCAGGTCGCCCTGGCGCACGCGCCGGTACATGTCCTTCAGGTCCTTGCTTTTGGGCTTGACGTATTCGTAGGTGAAATGGGTGCCGTCGGCGTTGTCGCGGATGATCGGTTGCACTTGCGCCAGTGCAGGCGGCTGCTGTGCGGACGCGGCAGCGCACGCCAGCAGCAGCGAAACGAACAGGGGCCATGGCTTCATGCGTTCTCCGGCGTGCAATCCAGTCGCCGCATCCTAGCCGATGACCGGACCCGAGGGGGCTTCTGGCAGAATGCGCGCATTGTCCGTGCCGGATCGTTCCATGCCCGCTTCGCCGAAACGTGTCGCCGCGTCTTTTCCGTTCGCGTTCGCCCTGTTGGCGTGCGCCTGCGCCGCGTCGGCGCAGGTCGCGCCCAAGCCCGCGTTGCCGGCGGAACCGGCGCGCAAACCCGCGGTGCAGGCCCCGGTGGCGCAAGCCGTGCAGCGGGTCGACCATGGTCGCTTCCAGCAGGTGCCGGTGTATCTGCCGAAGGGCGAGGTGCAGCGCGCGGTGATCTGGTTCGCCGATCCGAAACTCGACGCGCAGAAGCGCCAGCGCGAGGTGCAGGCGCTGGTCGACGACGGCGCGCTGGTCGCGCTGGTGGACATGGACGGGCTGCACGCGCAATTGGCGAAGGAAGGCGGCGAATGCGGTTTCGGCGCCGGTGACGTCGAGAATTTCTCGCGCTATCTGCAGGCGTTCGAGCATCTGTCGACCTACCGCCTGCCGGTGCTGGTCGGCGACGGTGTTGGCAGCGCGTGGGCATACGCGATCGCCGCGCAGGCGCCGGCGCAGGTGTTGGCCGGCGTGGTCAGCGACGGCCTGTGCGCGAACGTCGGCGTGCCCAGGCAGGTGTGCGGCGCGGGCGTGTCGCCGCGCTCGGACAACGTGCAGGCCAGCGCGCCGCTGCAAGCGCCGTGGCTGGTTGGCGAAGCCACTGCCGCGCCGGCGGACGCCTGCCGCGCCGCGCCGCTGCCGGCGTTCCTGCGCCGCATCCCGCAGGCGCGCGCATTCAAGCGCGATGCGTCCGGCGACTGGCTGCCGGGCCTGCGCGCCGCGGTGAAGGAATTCTCGGTGCAAAAAGGCAACAGCGTGCCGCCGCCGCCGACCGACCTGGCCGGATTGCCCGTCGTCGAAGTGCCGGCGCGTGGCGCGGCCAGCGGCATGGCCGCGCAGACGTTCGCGATCTTCGTCTCCGGCGACGGTGGCTGGGCCGGCCTGGACAAGGACGTCGCCGGCGCGTTGGCGAAGCAGGGCATCCCGGTGGTCGGCGTGGATTCGCTGCGCTACTTCTGGAGCAGGCGCACGCCGCGGGGGTTTGCCGCCGACCTCGACCGCATCATCCGTTTCTACGCCGCGCACTGGCAGCGTTCGCGCGTGCTGGTGATCGGTTTTTCGCAAGGCGCGGACGTGCTGCCGGCGGCGTTGAACCAACTGCCCGCCGCGACCAGGCAACTGGTCGACTTGAACGCGCTGTTGTCGCTCGGCAAGACCGCCGCCTACGAATTCCACGTCGGCAACTGGTTCGGCAGTGTCGACGATGGCCTGCCGATCCGCCCGGAAGTGCTGAAACTGCCGCCGCAACGCACCCTGTGCGTGTACGGCGAAAAGGACGGCGATGCGATCTGCCCGGACTTGCCGCAGGATTCGATGACGATCGTCAAGCTGCCCGGCGACCACCACTTCGGCGGCGATTACGCGGGGCTGGCGAAGCTGATCGGCGAGCGTCTGCAGGCGGTGCAGAAATGAGGAATCAATTTTCCCGTGGCGCAATCGAGGATGCGGGCGGCTCGATCGAAATCAGGCGGGTCACGTCGAGCAGCGCCGCGGCCAGGTGCATGCCGCCGGGCGCGACCAGGTAGCGCGGGCGCCATTCCGGCGCGAACTTCGACTTGAACCGGCGCAGGCCGCCGAAGCCGTAGAAGCGTTCGCCGTGGCGCGCGACCAGGTTGGCGAAGCGGTTCCAGCGTCCGGCGAGGCGGTGCTGCGGCAACCCGGACAGTGGCGCCATGCCCAGCGAGAAACGCGCGTAGCCGTTGTCGCGGCCCCACAGGAACAGCTCGACGAACAGGTAATCCATCGTGCCCTTCGGCGCGTCGCTGGCCTGGCGCATCAGGTCGATCGACAGCTCGCCGCCGTTGGGCGCCTGCCACAAATTGGCGAAGGCGATGGCGCGGCCTTCGTGCTCGACCAGCGCCAGCGGGAAGCGGCACAGGTATGCTGCATCGAAACTGCCGAGCGAAAAACCCTTCTCGGTGCCGGATTTGTCGTGCAGCCATTGCGCGGAAATCTCGTGCAATTGCCCCAGCAGCGGCGCGACTTCGCCCGCAGGCACCACGCGGAACTGCAGGCCGGCGCGCTTGCCCTTGTTCCAGGCATGGCGGAACTCGGCGCGCGCCGAGCCTTCGAGGCTGAAGCCATGCAACGGCACCAACGCTTCCTCGCCGAGCTTGACCATGGTCAGGCCGAGGTCGAGGTAATCGCGCCAGTGGGCGTCGCCGACGCGGTAGAACACCGGGCGCAGGCCGCGGCGGTCGGCTTCCTCGCGGAAGTGCCAGATCAGTTCGCGCGCCACCGGCAGCGGGCCGACCGGGTCGCCCATCGCGATCAGCGAGCCGCCGTAGCGCTGCATCATCACGAAGCCCTGTTTGGCTTCGTCGCGCAGCAGCACCTTGTCGCCGGTGAAGACGAGGCAGGCTTGGGTATCGGTGCCGGCGGCGACGATCGGCGCGAGCGCGTCGAGTTGCGTCGTGTCCGCCGGCGGTAGCGGACGCCGCGCGCCGTGCAGCAGGCGGCCGAGGCCGTAGGCGAACAGGGTCAGCGCGACCAATACCAGCGCGCGCATCGAACGCGGCGCGTTGTCCTCGATCGCGAACTGCCACCACAATTGGTGCTGGTACTGCACGTTCTTGTAGGCGAAGAACAGCAGCCACGTGGTCGCGATCAGGACGAGGCCGAGGTTGCGCAGCCACGGCCACGACCAGGCTTCGTCGAGCAGCGCGCCTTCGCGGTAGAACTCGCGCCGCGCCAGCACCAGCGCCGCCGCCACCAGCAGCGCCGACAGCGCGATGCTGACGTGGCCGCTGCGCAGCCATGCCGGCAGCGGCAACAGCACGCACAGGGCGAGCGCCAGCACCCATGCCGCGTGGCTGCGGCGCTGCAGGCCTTGTCCGACCAGCAGCAGGATCACCCCGCCGAGGCTGGCGAACAGGTGCGAGGTTTCCACCACCAGCAAGGTCGGCGCGACGTTGCGCCAGTGGTGCGGCATCGGCAGCGTGCCTTCGATCACGAGCAGGGCGCCGACCGCGAACGCGGCGATGGCGATGATCTGCGGCAGCCACGGGCGCAGCCCGCGCCACGGCGCCTGCACGATGCCGAAGGTGGTCGTCGCCGCCTTCGGCCACGGCACGTTCGACAGCGCCGCCCACAGCGTCGCCAGCAACAACGGGATCAGGTAGTAGGTGATGCGGAACACCAGCGCGGCGGCCAGCAGCGAAGGCGCATCGACGTCGGGCAGCAGCTTGAACAGGGTCCACTCGAACACGCCGAGGCCGCCGGGCACGGTGGAGACAAGGCCGGTGCACATCGCCAGCAGCCACATGCCGACGAAGCCGACGTAGCTGGTGCTTTGCAGCGGCGGCAGCAGCACGTAGAACGCGGCGCTGGCCAGCAGCAGCTCGACGATGCTCAACGCGGTGATGCCGGCGATGGTCTTGCGATCCGGCAACCACAGCACATGCGTGCGCCAGCGCAGTTCGCGCCCGCGCTTGCCGGCCAGCAGCCACAGCGCGGCGAAACCGGCGAGCAGAATGATGCCGATGGCGCGCGCGATGCCGGCGCTGATCGGCAAGGCCTGCGCGGCGGCATCCGGTTCGACGATCAGGGTCAGCGCGATCAGCAGCCACGCGCCGAACACGAAGCCGAGCGTGCTGACCAGCACCACTTGCCCGATTTCGATCAGGCCCAGGCCGGCGCGGCCGTAACCGCGCAGGCGCATCATGCCGCCGCTCAACGCGGCGAAGCCGACGGTCTGGCCGACGGTATGGGCGAGGAACGCGGTCAGCGCGATCTGCGCCGGCGGCACTTCGCGGCCGCTGCGGCGCAGGCCGATCGCGTCGAAGCCGACCAGGCAGGCGTAGCTGCCGAGGCCGAACACGAGGGTCTGCGCCAGCGCCGCACTGGTCATGCGATGGAAGGCCAGGCGCAGGTCGTGCAGGTGGTGTTCGCTGAATTCCGCCGACAGCGCGTGCAGCGCCAGCGCCAGCAGGGCGAAGCTGAGCAGCAGCGGCAACGCGCGGCGCCAGGCCGGCACGGCGGTTTTCGGTTCGGAGGCGGCGGGATTCATGCGCGTATTGTGGCGCGGGGCGGCCCGGTTCGGTTGCGAGGCGCGTTCACTGGCGCACGTCAGTGTGCGAACAGCGCCATGATCGCCTTCGCCGTCGCATGCGGTTCCGGATCGTTGCGATTGCTGAGGATCACCACGCTGAGGTGCTGCTTCGGATTGCGCACGATGACGTTGCGCCCGCCGATGGTTTCGCCGCTGTGCCAGAGCGCGTCGCCGTCGATGCGCCAGGCGTAGCCGTAATACGGCACGTCGGGCTCGGTGGTTTTGGTCTTCGGGGTGAACATCGCGTGGCGCGAGGCGTCGGACAGCAGGCGCTGGTCGTACAGCGCCGCGTCCCACTTGGCCAGGTCGTCGATATTGGAATACACGCCGCCATCGCCGAGCGTGGCGCTGGTGTTGCTCTGGTCGGTGCGCTGCCACTGGCCGTCGATGAAGCTGTTGCCGTAGGCGCGGTTCGATACCGTGTCCGCGCCTTCGACGTGTTCGACGGAGTTCGCCATGCCGAGCGGGTCGAAGATGCGGGTCTTGACGAAGTGCGGGAAGGAATCGCCGCTGGCCTGCTCGACGATCAGCGCGAGCAGGCAGAAACCGCTGTTGCTGTAGCGGTAGTCGGTGCCCGGCGGGAAATACAGCCGGTCCTGTTTTTCCAGCAGGTGCAGCACGTCGACGTCGTGCAATTGCCAGGTCTGGTCCTGGTCCATCACGTCTTCGTAGTCGATCAGGCCGGAGCTGTGGCTGAGCAGGTGGCGGATGCGGATGTCGTCGTCGCTCGGCGGCAGCGACGGCAACCACTTGCGGATCGGATCGTCGACCGAAAGTTTCCCGTCCTGCTGCAACAGCAGGATCGCCGCGGCGGTGAACTGCTTGCTGACCGAAGCGAGGCGATAGTTCGTCGCCGGCGTGGCTTTCACTCCGTCCTGCAAGCCGGCATAGCCATACGATTTGCGCACGACGGCTTGGCCATCTTCCAGCACCAGCAGCGAAGCGCCGGGGACCTTGCCGTGGTAACGCTGCATCAGCGCGTCGACCTGCCGCATTTGCGCCTGCGTCGCGGCACGCCGTTCCACTTGCGCCTGCGACGTAGGCGACGCAACCGCCGCCGCCAGCGCGAGCATGGCGAGCCGGCGACGGATCATTTCAGCACCGTCTTGATCCGGTTGTCGTCCGAATCGGTATCGACCAGCTTGTTGTACGGGTCGATGCCGGCTTCGTAGGGCGCCTCGTCGACCACCAATGTCAGCGTGGTGTCGGTCCGGGTGACGTGCTGCTTCTGCAGGTACAGCACTTTCTCGTCGTCCTCCTTGCCGCTGGGCGCGCGCGCGAACACGCCGACGTCCACCCATTCGTCCATCGCCTCGTCGGTGACCTTGCCCTTGCCGTCGGCGACATGCTTTTCCGCTTTCAGCTTCAGCGTCACTTCGTTCTTGCCGTCGGCGCGCTTGACCGTGTCGGCGGAAACCGCGCGGTTCTCCCAGAACACGATGCGCTCGAACAGGTCGCGGATGAACGGATGGAACTTCGGATCGGTGCCGGCGTACAGGTCGGCGAGGAAATCGCGCGTGGTCGGGTAGGGCGCGGCCTTGAACGCGTGTTCGCGGACGAATTGCGCCAGCACCTTGTTGAGCGTGTCCTCGCCGATGGCGTCCTTCAGCGCGTAGAACACCACCGAACCCTTGCGGTAGTGGATGTATTGCTGGTTCTCGTTCAACGCCAGCGGTTGTTCGGCCACCCGTTCGCCGGCGCGGCTGCGCAGGTAGTTGTCCAGTTCGTACTTGAGGAACTTGCGCATCTTCTGCGCGCCGTATTCGTGTTCCATCACCATCAGCGCCGAGTATTGCGCCAGCGATTCGCTCATCATCGTCGCGCCCTGCACGTTGGCGCCGATCACCTGGTGCGCCCACCACTGGTGCGCGACCTCGTGCGCGGTGACGTAGAACGGATAGTCGATGTCGGCCTTGTCGCGCACGTCGGCGATGAAGCCGATGCCTTCCGAATACGGCACGGTGTTGGCGAACGACTGGGCGAAGGTCTGGTAGCCGGGGAATTCGAGGATGCGCAACTGCCGGAACTGGTACGGCGCGTAATTGCGCGTGTAGTAATCCAACGCTTTCCTGGTCGCGTCGATCATGCGCTCGACGTTGTACGGGTGCTTGGCGTCGTAATAGACCTCGATGGCGACGCCGTTCCAATGATCCTTCTTCACCTGCCAGTTCGCCGACAGCCACGAGAAGAACGGCAACACCTTCGCTTCCGAGGTGTAGTGGAAGTAATGGCGGCCGTTTTGCGTCCATTCGCGTTGCAGGTAGCCCGGCGCCAGCGCGATCTGCCCGGCACTGGTCGAAACCGTGGTGTCGAAATCCACCCAGTCGCGGTTCGGGCCGAGGTAGTTGTCGGCATACGCGGCGGTGTCGCCGATCGGATTCATCCGCGGCAATTCCGGCAGGCCGTACTTGCGCCGGTCGTTGCGGTCTTCCAGTTGCCGGCCTTCGTCGTAGCCGAATTGCGGCAGCACCGCGAAGTTGTTGAGGAAGGTGCCGTTGCCGACGACGCTGGTGTCGCTGCCGTCGAGCAGGAAGCCGCTCGACTTGTAGGTCAGGTCGTAGCCGAATTCGGTTTCCGCGCCAGGCGCCAGCGGCGTGTCGAGTTTGTAGATGGTGTAGCCGGCGATCTTGTCGGCCTTGACCACGCTGTGCGCGGGGAAATCCAGTTGCGCCTCGGCGGTGGGGTCGATGCGCACGTGCAGTTGCGCGATCGGCGCGCCGCTGGCGTTGCGCATGCGGTAGCTGCCCTTGACGTGCACGGTCCGCGTTTCCGGATAGATGTCGACGTTGGCGCTGATCGCCTCGATCTTCGGTTGCGGCAGGTCCTTGTACTGGCGATAGGCCTTCTCGTAGTCGGCCGCTTCCTGTTTGGCCTGGTCGCCTGGCACGTAGCGGTTGAGCACGTTGGTGTTGTAGAAGATCCGGCCGCCCAGCGCGCCGAAAACCACGAGGCCGGCGATGGCCGTGCCGAGCAGCGGGCCGTGCAGGCGCGCGCGCAATTGGCGCAGGCGGTCGCGCCAGTGCAGCGAACTGCCGCGCGGCCACAGCGCCGCGGCCAGCGCCAGCAGGCTCACGCACAGCGCCGCCCAATAGGCGCGGAACCACAGGTTCGGGCCGACGAAATGGCCCCAGCCGTTCATGTCCGAATACGGAATCGGGCTGGCCTTGCCGAAGTTGTAAAGTGCGTGGTCGAAATGCAGCATCGGCAGCGCGATGCGCGATACCAGGTACACGATCATCAGCAGGTAGCCGACGAACTTGTTGCCGCTGAGCACTTGCAGGAACACCGCCAGCGCTGCGACCAGCAGGAACGGGATCACGTCCAGCAACAGCGCTTGCAGGTACAGCAGCGGCTGCAGTTGGGTGTAGCCATGGGCCAGTTGGTAACCCATTGCGAACAGGGTGCCGACGACATGGAACACCAGCACGATCCCGGCCAGCGCGGTCAGTTTCGCCGCCAGCGGCAGCCAGTCCGGCGTCGGGTAGGCGTCGGCGACCTCGGCGACGTTCATGCCACGCTCGCGCCACACCAGTTCGCCGGCGTAGAAGGTCAGCACGATGATCAGGAACAGGCTCATGCCGCCGCTCAGCATCGACTGCATGCGCGCCGTCACCGGATAGACGTCGGTGCCGTACATCAAGCCGCCGGAGCGGAACTCGAAAAACAGCACGATCAGGCACAGCAGCAGCATCACCAGCAAGGGTGCACCGAGCAGCGCGTGGCGCAGGTCGAAGCGCGCCAGCTGCCGGAATTGGGTCCAGCGCGCGCCGGCGTTCGTGCGCAGTGATACCGCAGGCAAGGTGAGGCCGGCGCTGTCGGCGGACGCGGCGGTGTCACCGGGCTTCTTGCGCCGCCACGGCAATTTCAGGCCTTCGCGGTCGGCGCGGAACAGCGCGTAGGCGGCCCACAGCAGCAGCGCGGTGACGCCCAGCCAGATTGCGCGGTTGCCCAGCAGCAGGCCGGTCAGCGCGGGCAATCGGGTGTTGAGTTGCGCGCTCGACCAGTAGCGGATGTGCTGGCTGACCGCGTCGCCGCCGGAAGGATCGAGCAATGCGCTGATCCAGCGCGTCTGCAAGTCGGAGGTCAGCGAATCGGACACCGTCCACAGCACGAAGAACCCGATCACGCCGATGTAGGTATAAAGCATCGAGCGCGTCGCCGTGGCCAGCAGGAACAGCAGCGCCGACAGGAACAGCAGGTTCGGGATCACCAGCACGCCGAAGCCCCAGGCGTAGGCGGCCCACGGCGTCGGCCCCAGCCGCGCCGCGTCCAGCCACGGCATCTTGCTGCCCAGCCACAGGCCGAGCACGACGAACAGCATCACCCCGACGCTGGCGAGGAAGCCGCCGCCGAAGCGCCCGGCCAGATACGTGCCCTTGCGCATCGGCGTGGCGAAGAACAGTTCGGCGGTGCGCTGCTCGAAATCGCGCAGGGCGATGCCGCCGATGAAGATCGTGGTCAGCAGCGCGCTCATCACGCTCAGCGAACCGAGCACGACCACGGTGATCGCCGGCGCGTTGCGCATCACGTTGCCGACGCCGCCACCGTAGCTGACGTTGTCCGAGGCCAGCATCGCGAAGCCGAGCGCGCCGAACACCAGCGCGACGATCCAGAACACGCCGTTGCGCAGCAGCAGGCGGCGCTCCATTTTCAGCAGTTGGCCCAGCATGGCTCAGGCCTCCGTAGCGGGAGCGGCGGCCTTGCGCAGCTCGCCGAAATACACGTCTTCCAGGTCGGCCGCGATCGGCGCGAAGCCGTCGCCCGGCGTGCTGTCGCTCAGCACGTGGATCACCGGTTGGCCGGCGACCAGTCGCGTCGACAGCACGCTGTGCGCCTGTTCGTGCGCGGCCAGTTCGGCCTTGTCCACGGTCTTGCGCCACACGCGGCCGTCGAGCGCGCGGATCGCTTCGTGCGGCTCGCCGCTAAGGCGCACCTGGCCGGTGGCGATGATCGCGAAGCGCGGGCACAGGTCGGTGACGTCCTCGACGATGTGGGTGGACAGGATCACGACGGTGTTCTCGCCGATCTCGGCCAGCAGGTTGAGGAAGCGGTTGCGCTCGGCCGGGTCGAGGCCGGCGGTCGGCTCGTCGACGATGATCAGCGAGGGCTGCCCGATCAGCGCCTGGGCGATGCCGAAGCGCTGGCGCATGCCGCCGGAAAAGGTGCCGAGCTTGCGCTTGCGCACTTCCCACAGGTTCACCTGCTGCAACAGCGCCTGCACCAGCTCCTTGCGCTCGCCGCGCGCGGTGACGCCCTTGAGCACCGCGAAGTGGTCGAGCATGTCCTCGGCCGACACCTTCGGGTACACGCCGAATTCCTGCGGCAGGTAGCCCAGCGTGCGCCGCGCCGCGGTCTTGTCGGCGAGCATGTCCAGGCCGTCCAGCACGATGTTGCCGGTGTCCGGGTCCTGCAGCGTGGCGATGGTGCGCATCAGCGTGGACTTGCCGGCGCCGTTCGGGCCGAGCAGGCCGAACATCCCGCGCGGGATGTCCAGGTCGATGCCTTTCAGGGCGTGCACGCCGTTGGCGTAGGTCTTGGACAGCGAGCGGATCTGCAACATCGGACTTCCCCAAGCGATGGTGATTCCCGCATGGTGCGGGCAGAAGGCCGCAGGGTGCAAGCGTGCAGAAAGTCACCGTCTCGCGGCGAGGCGGCTCAATCGCGCGCGGCGTCCAGGCGCAGGTGTTCTTCCAGTTCGTGGCCCAGATACCAGCGGATCGCATGGCGCATGGCGTACAGCACCGGGATCATCGCCACCGCGGCGAGCATCTTGTAGGCGTAGTTGACCGTGCCGATGGCGAGGAACTGGTTGGTCGGCCAGTGCTGCGGGCCGAGCACGAAGGCGATGTACAGCACGACGAAGCTGTCGACCAGTTGCGACACCGCGGTCGAGCCGGTCGCGCGCAGCCACACCATGCGTTCGCCGGTGTGCTTGCGGATGCGGAAGAACACCGCCACGTCGATCAGCTGGCCGAGCGCGAAGGCGACGATCGAACCGAGGATCGACCATTCGCCCTGGCCGAAGATCGCGGCGAACGCGGCCTGGTTGTCGGGCACGCCCTGGTTGGCGCTGGCGCCGATCCACCATCCCGCCGGCGCGGCATGGATCGCCAGCCACGCGAACGCGAAGGCGTACAGGATCAGCGCGACCGCGACGTAGGAGATGAAGCGCACGCCGCGCGCGCCGAAGAATTCGTTGATGGTGTCGGTGAGGATGAACACGAACGGCCAGCACAGCGTGCCGACGGTGAAGTTGAGCGAACCGTGGGTGCCGAACAGGTTCCAGTTCAGCGGCGCGATGCCGAGCGTGTCTTCCAGCGCGAAGATCTTGACCCCGATGAATTCCGCCAGCACCGCGTCCACGCACAGGAACGCGCCGAGCATCACGAACAGGCGCACCGCGCGGTTGTCGAGGCTCAGGTGCGCCAGATGCGCACGCGCGGCAAGCGCTACGCCTGCATCGGGCGCGGCTGCGTTCGGCACGCGTCGATCGGGCGTGTCTTGGACAGGCGCGAAGTCGTCGTTGGGCGTGGGCATGCGACGCGTTCCCCGGCGCGAGGTGGAGCTGCGATTCTGCCACGACGGATCGCGCGCCGCGCGCTGCCGTGCTCACGCCGGCAGCGGTGCGTGCGGCTCGCGCTGTGCCTGCGGCCCCCGGGGATACAGGCCGTAGCGCAAGCCGACCAGGCCGATCAGCGCTTCGTCGCGCGCGGTGCCGTGGGGGATGGCGCGCAGCCGTTCCAGCGAGGCGTCCAGTGCGCTGCGCAGTTCCGTCGGCGGCGGCAAGGCGTGGCCGCTGTGCTGGCGGGCGCGGTAGTGTGCGGCGATGGCGGCGAGCAGGTCGTTGACGTGCTCGCGGTTGACCGCCGGCAAGCCGTTGCGCGCGCGGCGCAGGTTGAGGATGTTCAGGCCCATGCGCGCTTCGTCGAGCATGTCGACCGCGGCGATTTCGCTCTCCGCCGGCAACGCGGAAATGCGCGGCGCGAGCAGGCCGAGCAGGTCGAGCATGCGCACCAGGAAGCGGTCGCGGTCCTGCTGGCCGTGGCCTTCGGCCGCTTCGGCGAGCAGCCCCCAGCCCTGCCGCACCAGCCGGCGCGCGGTCCATTCGGCGCCGACCGAACGGAACACGCGGGTCATCACCAGCGCGAACAGCATGCCGAGGAAGGTGGCGAGCGAGGAATTGACGAAGTTGCCGAAGTCGGCGCGGTTGATGTTGTCGATCGACAGCAGGCTGCACAGGTTGACCATCAGCAGGGTGCAGGCCGAGGTGTACTTCGGCTGCGTCACCAGCAGGCCGAGCAGCAGGAAATACGGGGTCAGCACTAGCGCCAGCATGGCGAAGTCCTGGATGTAGGGGCCGATGCCGAACAGGTACACGCCGGCGCACAGGATCGACACCGACATCCATACCAGGAAGCTGCGCATGCTCGGTGCCGGATCGTCCTGCGCGGCGAAGAACGCGGCGCTGACCGCGACCATCGCCGCGCCGTTGACCGCGCCGGGCCAGCCGATGGTGATGGCGACGGCGCAATACCCGAACAAGGTGGCGCCGGCGGCGAGCGCGGCGAAGACCATCATGCCCCAGTCGTAATGGAAGTTGTCGAAGCGCGACAGGTGGCGCAGGTCGAGCGCGAAGATCGCGTCCGGCGGCGCTGCGCCGTCGTGGATCGAGGCCTGCAACTGGCGGCCGTCGTACCACAGCTCGACCATCTCGCCCAGGCGCAGCAGCAAGGTGTCGCGCAGCAGGCTGGTGTCGTCGCTGCCCAGTTGCGTGCGCAGCGCGGCGATGCGCGCGCGGTAGGCGTCGGCGGCCTGCAGCGTCGGCACGTCGTTGCGCTGCACCCAGTCGCGCAATTCCCCGATCAGCGCGCGCAGCGGGTCGTCGGCGCCGAGCGTGGCGCCGATCCGCCGCAGGCGATCCTCGACCGAGGCGAGCACCGGCAACAGGCCGAGCAGGCGCGCGCGCAGTTCGCGCAGCCATTCGTCGAGCGCGCCGTTGCGCGGGTCGTCGCGCTTGGCGAAGGGAATGATCGCGTCGAGTTGCAGCAGGTCGCCGGCCATGCGCTTGCGCAATGCGGCCGGGCTGCCCTTGTCCGCCAGCACCTGCGCGCACCACGCGGCGGTGTCGCGCAGCAGGTCGTCGACGCGGCGATGCACCATCGGCTTGATCGAGGTGGGGAACACCACCGCGGCGACGAGGATCGCGCTGAGCGCGCCGACGGTGATTTCCTCGCTGCGCGACACCGCGGCGTCGAAGATGGTTTCCGGTTGCGCGATCGCCGGGAAGCCGATGATCGCCACGGTATAGCCCGCGAGCATGAACACGTACGATGACGGCCCGCGCTTGAGCTGGGACAGGAACGCGCACAGCGCCAGCCACAGCGAGAACGCCAGCGCCAGCAGCAGCGGCGTCTGCACCAGGTTCGGCAGCATCAGCACCGTCGCGACCGCGGCGATGAAGGTGCCGGCGATGCGGTACAGGCCGCGCGAACGGGTGCCGCCGAGGGCCGATTGCATCACGATGTACGAGGTCGCCATCGCCCAGTACGGACGCGGCAGCGCGAAGGCCAGCGCCACGTACAGCGCGAGCATCGCGGCCAGGAACGACTTGGCCGAATGCAGCCATGCCTGCCGGTCGCGCAGCACCGCGAGCATCATCGCGCGTCCGCGGATTTCGCGTTGCCGGCGCCGGAAGCGTGCGGCGCATCGGCCTGCGCGGCATCGACGGTCTCGCCGTGCCAGCCGCCGCCGAGAGCGAGGAACAGCTTCACTTCGTCCTGTGATACCTGCGCCTGCGCATCGGCCAGGGTGGCGTCGGCGCTGTTCGAGCTGCGCGCGGCGTCGAGGCTGGACAGGAATGGCCGGCGTCCGCCCAGGTACAGGCGGCGTTCGTCGGCGGACGCGGCATGGGCGAGGTCACGCGCCTTCTGCAGCGCCTGCGCGCGTTGCAGGTCTTCGGCGTAGCGGCTCAGCGCGGTTTGCGTTTCGCGCAGCGCATCGAGCACGGTCTTGTCGAATTCGGCCAGCGCCGCCTGCTTGCCGGCCTTGGCCACGTCCACCCGCGCATGCGCGCCCTTGCCGGGGATGTCCCAGCTGATCAGCGGGCCGAGCGACCATTCCTGCGTCGCCGGCTTGCCGAAGTCGTCGAGCAGGCCATTGGCGCCGGCCTTCGCGCCGAGGCGGATGTTCGGGTACAGCTCGGCGGTGGCAATCCCAATCTCGGCGGTGGCCGCGGCCAGTTCGCGCTCGGCGTGGCGCACGTCGGGGCGGCGGCGAATGAGCGCCGCGCCATCGCCGATCGGAATCGGCTGCGACAGCGTCGGCGCCTCGGTGCATTGCATCGCGTCCTGCGGCACCTGGTCCGGCGCCATGCCGAGCAGGTCCGCCAGCTCGTAGCCGGCGGCGAGTGTGCGCGCCTGGATCGGTGGAATCGCCGCCTGCAGCACTTGCGCCTGCGCCTGCGCACGCGCCACGTCGACCGGCGTGCCGCGCCCGGCGGCCTGCAGGCGCGACACGATGCCGCTGGTGTGCTGCTGGATGTCGAGCGAATGCCGGGCCACTTCCAGCTCGTGGTTGCCGTGGCAGATTTCCAGGTAGGTGCCGGTGACGGCGGCGGCGACGCTGATCCGGGCCAGGTCGTTCGCCGCCTGCACCGCTTCGGTGTCGGCCCTGGCCGCTTCCTCGCCGCGGCGGAACTTGCCGAACATGTCGAACTGGTACGAAGCGGAAACCGCGGCTTCGGCGAGATTGAACACCGGCAGCTTTTCGGTCAGCAGCAGGGTTTCGGCCGGAATCTCCGCGCGCGCCGCGCTGGCATCGACGCCGAAATCCCAGCCGCCGGCGGCCTTGGCCTGCGCCAGGCGCGCCTGCGCCTGCTGCAGGCGCGCGGCGGCGACCTTCAGTTCGACGTTGGCCTGCAGCGCCTGTTCGACCAGCGCGTCGAGCCGCGCATCGGCGTACAGCTTCCACCAATTGGCCGGCAGCGCATCCTGAGAAACTGCGGCGCCTGCGGCGTCGCCCGTGTCCAGTTGCGAAGGCTGGTCCTGCTGCTGCGCGTACACCGACTCCTTCGGCAATTCGTAGTCCGGGCCGACGCTCTTGCATGCGGCCAATGCGGCAAGCGCCACGCACAGGCCCGTGCGACGCAATGGAAGCAGGGCGGCATTCATGGCTGCGCGGTCTTGTTCCCGTCGTGCGCCCGCGCGTCGACGACCTTTACCGTGGCGGTGCGGCCGGCGATCAGATCAACGCCGTCGGGCACGCTGTCGATGCTGATCCGCACCGGCACGCGCTGGGCCAGGCGCACCCAGTCGAACGCCGGGGTGATGTTCGGCAGCAGGCTCGTTCCATCGCTGCGGTAACGGTCCTCGATGCCGGCGGCGATGCTCTGCACGCGGCCATGCAGCACGCGGCTCTCGCCCATCACGTGGATGTCGACCGGCATCCCGGTTTCGATGTGGTGCAGGCGGGTTTCCTCGAAATAGCCGTCGACGCGGAACGAATTCGTGTCCAGCACCGCCAGCACCGGCTTGCCGGCGGTGACGTAATCGCCGAGGCGCACGGTGTGGTCGTTGACCCGGCCATCGAGCGGGCTGCGCACTTGGGTGCGCTCCAGGTTCAACTCGGCCAGGTCGATCTGCGCCTGCGTGGCGGCGATGCTGGCTTGTGCGGCGGCGACGGCCGCCTGCGCGGCGGCGACGGCGGATCGCGCCTTTTCGAGGTTGGTACGGCGCGCCTCGGCGTCTTCGGTCGCGACCAGGTCCTGCAGCGCGCTGTCGCGCGCGGTTTCGCGCTGCAACTGGTGCGCCGCGGCGGTCCCCGCGGCCAGATTGGCACGGCCTTGTTCCAGTGCCGCCTGCGCCTGCGCCTGCGCGGCCCGCGCTTGCTCCAGCGCGATCCGATAGCGCGACGTGTCGATCACGAACAGCACGTCGCCCTTGTGCACCGGCGCGTTGTCCTTGACCTCGACCTCGGCGACCAGGCCGGAGACGTCCGGCGCGACCAGGATCACGTCGGCGGCGATGTGCGCATCGCGCGTCCACGGGTCGTCGCGGTAGTACTGCCACAGGTGCCCGAGCACGAACGACGCGGCGATGACGATGACGAGGGTCACCGCGACCGGCACGAGCTTCGGCCTGATCTTCTCGAACGCGGTGCTCACGCGCGCACTCCCGGCAGCAGCTCGAACAGGGCGCCGAGCACGAGGATGTACAGGGCGAGGTTGAACAGCGGCGGGTGCCAGACATGGCGGTAGGCACCCGCCTTGAGCAGCAGCGCGCTGATCCCGCTGTGGACGAGGAAGGCCAGCAGCATCAGTCCGACCAAGGTCGGGACGAAGACGCCATAGACAGTGAATTCACCGGACATGGGGGATGGGCGCGGAAGGCGGTACGGGGGAGTCGGGTTTTTATCGATCCAGCAGGGCGACCGCGTCGTCGAGCAGCTTATACAGCTTGAGCACGGCCTGCAGTTCGGCCGTGGTCAGCTTGTCCAGCACCTCGTGGCGCAGTTCGATCAGGCCCTGTTCGAGCTTGCGATGCAGGCCTTGCCCGGCCGCGGTCAGGCGCAGGCGGTTGGCGCGGCTGTCGCTGGCGTCGGATTCGCGGCGGATCAGGTCGGCTTCGGCCAGTTTGTCGAGCAGGCGTACCAGCGACGGGCCTTTCATGCCCAGTTGCCGGGCCAGTTCGACCTGACGCAGGTTGTCGTCGGCGCGGCCGATCATCAGCAGCGGCGCGATGCAGGCACTGCTGATGCCAAGGTGGCCGTGCCGCACTTCGATCAGCCGCTGCCATGCCCGCATCGCCGGCGGGATGCCGGCGGTCAACTGGAACTGCAGGGCCTGCTTGGTCGCCATCAGATCGATAGGATGCTACCTATCTCGGAAAATTTCAAGTGCGGGCATCGCGGCTCGTGTCTTCGCGATGCCGGGCTTTCCCGTTCTTGCCCTCAGCCAAAATGGCTGAGAACGCCGGCGATCGTCGCGGTCATGAAGGTGGCGATGGAGCCGCCGAGCACCGCGCGCAGGCCGAACCTGGCCAGGTCGCCGCGGCGCTCCGGGGCCAGCCCGCCGATGCCGCCGATCTGGATCGCGATGCTGCTGAAGTTGGCGAAGCCGCACAGCGCGTAGGTGGCGACCAGCGCGCCGTCCTTGCTGAGCATCACCCCGGCGACCTTGCCGTTGACGATGTCGGCCAGGCTCGTGTACGCGACGAATTCGTTGATCACCACTTTCTGCCCGATCAGCGCGCCGACCGTGGTCGCGTCGCTCCACGGCGTGCCGATCACCCACGCGATCGGCGCCAGCACGTAGCCGAACAGGGTCGACAGATTGGTCGGCTTGCCGATTGCGTGGGCGAGGCCGGTGACGTCGCCCAGCCAGGTCAGCGGCCAGTTGAGCAGCGCGATCAGGGCGATGAAGGCCAGCAGCATCGCGCCGATGTTCAGCGCCAGGCGCAGGCCATCGCCGGCGCCGTGCGCGGCGGCGTCGATCACGTTGCGGGTGGTCTTCTCCACTTCCATCTTGACCGTGCCGCGGGTCAGAGGTTCCCGCGTTTCCGGCACCAGCACCTTGGCGATCACCAGCGTCGCCGGCGCGGCCATCACGCTCGCCGCGAGCAGGTGCTTGGCGTAGAACAACTGTTGCACCGGGTCGCTGCCGCCGAGCATGCCGACGTAGGCGGCGAGCACGCCGCCGGCGATGTGGGCCATGCCGCCGATCATCATCGTCAGCAGTTCCGAATCGGTCATCTTCGGAATGTACGGGCGCACGGTCAGCGGCGCCTCGGTCTGGCCGATGAAAACGCTGGCGCAGACGCTGGTGGTTTCCGCGCCGCTCACTTTCATCACCCGGGTGATGCCCCACGCCATCGCGCGCACCACCGCCTGCATCACGCCGAGGTGGTAGAGCACGCCCATCAGCGCGGAGAAGAAGATGATCGTCGGCAGCACCTGGAAGGCGAACACGTAGCCGATCTTGTGGGTGTCCATCAGCGGCCCGAAGATGAAGCCGGAGCCTTCGTTGACGAAGCTCAGCACCTTCACGAAGCCCTGGCTCAGCCAGTCGAACACGTTGCGCCCGCCCGGCACCAGCAGGACCAGGGCGGCGAAGGCGATTTGCAAGGTGACGCCGGTGCCGACCAGCTTCCAGTCCACGGCCCGCTTGTTGTTGGAGGACAGCCATGCGATGCCGATCAGCACCGCCAGCCCGAACAGGCCGAAACCCACGCGTCCAAGACCTTCCAACATCGGCATTACCCCGGAAACAACGGAAAAAGTCCGCGCAGACTAGGCGGCGCGGGCCGTTCCCGCAAGCGAAAAGGGCGCGCGCGCCGGGTGGGGATTGGCTATTGACATGCAAATGCGAACCATTATCATAAATTCCGTCGCCCGCCACCACCCAAGAAGGTGTCCCATGTTTGTCACCGCCGCCGAACCGCACGCCGCCGAATCCCGTCGCCCGTACGAAGCCGAGCCGTCGCGCCCGCTGCCGGCGCTTTCGATAAGCAGCGCCGCGTTGCTCAGGGGCCAGCGCGAAATCCTGATCCGGCACGGTGACGCGACCTACCGCCTGCGCCACACCAGCAATGGCAAGCTGATCCTGACCAAGTGATGGCGGAGGCGACCACGATGAAACTCAGCCACTTCCTCGGATATTCGATCGGCGTCCTGTCGGTGGCCTTGCTTTCGCTGTTCCTGCTGTCGCTGGATGCGCGCGCGCCGTAAGCTGCGACGACGCCGGACGCAAATCCTTTCCCGCGCGCTCCCTATAATCGGGAACCACATCGCAAGGGGAGCTCCATGTCCGCCGTCATCGTCGTCGCCATTCTGGTTTTCATCGTCATCACCTTCGCCAAGGGCGTGCGCGTCGTCCCGCAGGGTTTTGCCTACACCGTCGAGCGCTTCGGCAAATACACGCATACGCTCGAACCCGGCCTGCACTTCCTGACGCCGTACATGCAGAGCATCGGCCGCAAGGTCAACCTGATGGAACAGGTGTTCAACGTGCCCTCGCAGGAGGTCATCACCAAGGACAACGCGGTGGTGAAAGTGGATGGGGTGGTGTTCTTCCAGGTGCTCGACGCGGCCAAGGCGGCGTACGAGGTGTCCAACCTCGACCAGGCAATGATCGCGCTGGTGCAGACCAACATCCGCACCGTGATCGGCTCGATGGATCTGGACGAATCGCTGAGCCAGCGCGAGGTCATCAACGCCAAGTTGCTCAGCGTGGTCGATCAGGCCACCAGTCCGTGGGGCGTGAAGATCAACCGCATCGAGATCAAGGACATCCAGCCGCCGCGCGACCTGGTCGACGCGATGGCGCGGCAGATGAAGGCCGAGCGCGACAAGCGCGCCTCGATCCTCGAAGCCGAAGGTTCGCGCCAGTCCGAGATTTTGCGTGCCGAAGGCGAGAAGCAGGGCGCGATCCTCGCCGCCGAGGGCAGGCGCGAAGCCGCCTACCGCGAAGCCGAAGCGCGCGAGCGCCTCGCCGAAGCGGAGGCCAAGGCGACGCAACTGGTGTCCGACGCGATCGCCAACGGCAACGTGCAGGCGATCAATTACTTCGTCGCGCAGAAATACGTGGAGGCGTTCAAGGAACTGGCGACCGCGCCGAACCAGAAGTTCGTGCTGATGCCGATGGAAGCCAGCGGCATCCTCGGTTCGCTCGGCGGCATCGCCAAGCTGGCGCAGCAGGCGCTGGACAAGCAGGGCAAGTAATGGACGCGCACTTCACTTTCTGGGCGGTCGTGGCGCTGCTCCTGTTCGCCGCCGAAGCGCTGTTGCCTGGCGCGTTCCTGCTCTGGTTCGGTTTTGCCGCGGCGGCGCTCGCACTGGTGTTGCTGGCCGTGCCGGGCATCGCGCCGGTGTGGCAGGTGGTGGTGTTCGCCGTGTTCTCGCTGATTTCGGTCGGCGTGTATCTGCGCTGGTTCCGCAAGCGCGAGCGCGCCAGCGATGCGCCGCTGCTCAATCGTCGTGCCGAGCAACTGGTCGGCAGCATCGCCACGCTGGATGTGGCCATCAGCGGCGGGCGCGGCGGGCGGGTGAAGATCGGCGATGCGTTCTGGTCGGTCGAAGGCGCGGATTTGCCGGTCGGTTCGTCGGTGCGCGTGGTCGCGGTGGATGGCATGAACCTGAAAGTGCAGGCGGCGTAGATCGCCTGCATCGGATTCGCGGGGATGACACCATGAGTGGTTGCGGCGCAGATTGCTGTTCGGTCGACACGAAGAAGATGCAGGCCGGGCAGAAGCGCGTGTTGTTGATCGTGCTGGCGGTGAACGTCGCCACTTTCGTGATGATGATGGTGGCCGCTTGGCATTCCGGCGCCTCGTCGTTGCTGTCGGGCAGCCTCGACAACCTCGGCGACGCGCTGACCCATGCGCTGAGCTTCGCCGTGGTCGGTGCCAGCACGAAGGCGAAGGGCAAGGTGGCCCTGTTCAAGGCCGCCTTGATCCTCGTGGCCGCATTGGCGGTGGCGGCGCAAATCGCGTGGCGCTTGCTGGAGCCGGCCACGCCGTTGTTCGAGAGCATGGGCTTGGCGGCGGTGCTGAACCTGGCAGCCAACGCATTCTGCCTGTGGCGTCTGCATCCGCATCGCGGCGACGACGTGAACCTGTCGTCCGCCTACGAGTGTTCGCGCAACGACATTTTCGAAGGCGTTGCGGTACTGGCGGCCAGCGCGGGCGTGTGGCTGTTTGCTGCCGGCTGGCCGGACGTGCTGGTCGCCGCTGCCTTGTTGCTGCTGTTCCTGCGCTCCGCGTGGCGCGTGTTCGGCAATGCGCTGCGCGCCATCCACGAGAGCCCGATGCCGGCGCATTGATGTCCCGGACCTCACGCCTGCAGATCCGCTGAATCCAGCCCTCGCAGCGAGGCGCTCCGGTCTGGGATAATGCTTGCTTCCAATACGAAGCGAGCGCCGCCATGACCGAAAAGACCGTCCTCAACGAAACCCACCGCGCCCTCGGCGCCAAGATGGTCGATTTCGGCGGCTGGGACATGCCGATCCACTACGGCTCGCAGATCGAGGAGCACCATCAGGTGCGCCGCGACGCCGGCGTGTTCGACGTTTCGCACATGACCGTGGTCGACCTGCACGGCGCGAAGACCCGCGACTTCCTGCGCCATCTGGTCGCCAACAACGTCGACAAGCTGAAAGTGAGCGGCAAGGCGCTGTACACCGCGATGCTCAATGAGCAAGGCGGCGTCATCGACGACCTCATCATCTATTTCCTGACGGAAGACTTCTTCCGTCTCGTGGTCAACGCCGCGACCCGCGACAAGGATCTGGCGTGGATCACCAGGCAGGCCGCCGCGTTCGACGTCAGCGTCACCCACCGCGACGATTACGCGATGGTCGCCGTACAGGGCCCGAGCGCGCGCGCCAAGGTGCTGTCGCTGCTGGCCGAAGCCGACCGCGCCGCCGCCGACAAGCTGGCGCGCTTCGCCGCGGTCGATGCGAAGTCGCTCGATGGCGTGCCGCTGTTCGTCGCCCGCACCGGCTACACCGGCGAGGACGGCTACGAGATCGTGCTGGCGAAGACCGATGCGGCGAATTTCTGGAACGCGTTGCTCGCCGTCGGCGTCAAGCCGGCCGGCCTTGGCGCGCGCGACACGCTGCGCCTGGAAGCCGGCATGAACCTCTACGGCCAGGACATGGACGAAACCGTGTCGCCGCTGGAAGCGGGCCTGGCGTGGACGGTGTCGCTCGACGATGGCCGCGACTTCATCGGCAAGCCCGCGCTGGTCGCGCAGAAGAGCGCCGGCGTGCCGCGGCAGATGATCGGCCTGGTCATGGACGAGAAGGGCGTGCTGCGCCACGGCCAAAAAGTGCTGACCGGCAACGGTGAGGGCGAGATCCTGTCCGGCACGTTCTCGCCGACGCTGGGCAAGGCGATCGCGTTCGCGCGCGTGCCGGCCGGCGAACCGCTTGAGGTGCGCGTCGACATCCGCGGCAAGGAAGTGCCGGTGCGCGTGGTCAGGTTCCCGTTCGTGCGCGATGGCAAGCCGCAGGCCGGCATCTGATGCCGCGCCCGGGAATTTCCCCTAAACTTTTTCCAACCATCCCGCATCCCCTACTCGGAGCAAGACCATGAGCAGTGAAATCCCCGGCGACCTGAAATTCCTCAAGAGCCACGAATGGGCGCGTGTCGAAGGCAGTGGCCGCATCACCGTGGGCATCTCCGACCACGCGCAAGGCCTGCTCGGCGATCTCGTCTACGTCGAGCTGCCGGGCGTGGGCGACCACGTCGATGCCGGTGCCGCGGTCGCGGTGGTCGAATCGGTCAAGGCCGCGTCCGACGTGTACAGCCCGGTCGCCGGCAACGTCGTCGAAGTGAACGCGGCGCTGGCCGACAAGCCGGAGACGATCAACGAGGACGCCTACGGCGAGGGCTGGCTGTTCGTGATCGAAGCCGACGACGCGTCGCAGGTCGACGAACTGCTTTCGCCGGACGACTACGCCGCGCTGCTGGAAGAAGAGGACCACTGAGCCGGAGGGAATTGGCATGGCGGCAAAGTGCAGTGCCGTTCGCAACCGAACCCGAAAGCCCGCGTCGCCGACGCGGGCTTTTTCTTTGTCCGCGTGTCCGCCGAAGGGCATGCATCGATGGCGATCCCGTCGCCGCGAGGGCACGTGCCGAGGTTGCGTCGGCAGTGCTCGAAGGCGATCGCATCGACGCGTCGAAGGGAAAATTTTTTGCGCAGTTTGCGCATTTCGACCCTTCGGAAGAGTGAACCGGGGAAAAATTCTTTCACCTTTCGTCGGGTGCGAATATGCCGGTACGACGACGCGGCGAGCATGCATCGAATGTGCAAGCGAACGCGGCCACGCGACGCGCCGGAAAACGCGCATGCGAAAAATCATCGGGAAAAACGCATCAAAATTTTTTGCATGGGTTGCGCATGCGCTTCGCGCACGTGGTCGCGGCGGCGTTGTCGGCATGCTTCGCGGAGGCTTGCGTGCATCCTCGCGCGCCGCGGCGGCGAAAATTTTTTCGCACAGGTGTTGACAGTGCAAAAAAGCGTGATTAGGTTTCGCCCAGCAGAACTTTCCTGCGGAAGCAAGTGGACACCGTCATCGAGACGTTACGGACAATAAAAAGCCTCGAAGATCGTCGCCGGTCGATCGGCACGAAGGGCACGCTTCCCTCCGCGAAAACCGATACGAACATTCCGAATGAATCGCAGCACGACACCCGCGCCGTTCGCGTCGCGGGTGTTCGCGTATCTGTGAGAGGCTCAGATTCCCGGCAGAGGAATCGGGCCTGTACCCCATCCGTTGCGGCGCGCGTTGCGCGTCGGCGGCTGCCAGCGGGTCCGATTCCCGTGGCTTTTCTTGCAACTGGGCGTTGAAACCAGAGCAACAACCCGATTGTTCATCCATCAAAACTGACGAGGAGTTACCACCATGGCTACCAAGAAAGTCGCCAAGAAGAAACCGGCCAAGAAGGCCGCGAAGAAAGTCGTGAAGAAGGCCGCGAAGAAAGTCGTGAAGAAGGCTGCCAAGAAAGTCGTGAAGAAGGCTGCCAAGAAGACCGTGAAGAAGGCGGCCAAGAAGGTCGCGAAGAAGGCCACCAAGAAGACCGCGAAGAAGGCGGTGAAGAAGGTTGCCAAGAAGACCGCGAAGAAGGCCACCAAGAAGACCGCGAAGAAGGCGGCCAAGAAGACCGTGAAAAAGGCGGCCAAGAAGACCGTGAAGAAGGCTGCGAAGAAGAAGCCTGCCCCGGTCTCGCTACCGTCCACCCCGGCTCCGCTGATCTAACAATCACAAAGCCGTACCGAAACACCGACGCCTTCCCAGGCAGCCCAGCGGGGAAGGCGTTTTTTTGTGCGGTTTCAGCCTGCCGTGCTGCGGCCGATGCGGCCGAATTCGATCGGTGTCCTGACGTAGGCCAGGTCGATCTCCTCCTGCGCCAGCGCCTGCATCAGCTTTTCGCACGCGGCCTGTTCGAGCGTGACGATGACGATCAGCGGCTGGTCGGCCAGGTCGAAGAAATGCGCGGAGTGGACGTGGCCGGCATGGTCGATGCCTTCGCTGCCGGCAAGCAGGGTGCCGCCGGCGGCACCGTGGGCCCTGGCGAATTCGAGCAGCCATTCACCGATGGACTGGTGATCGTGGCGGCGGTCCTGTTCGGTGAAGAAGGTCAGTTGGTAGCCTTGCATGGTGGTGTCCTCCGGGATCACGTATGGCGCACGAGCGAAACCGAGGCCATGCCCAGCGCGACCATCGCCAGCGAGCCGCCGAGGTGCAGCAGCAACATGCCCGCTGACCAGCCGAAGCGACCGTCACGCAGCAGGGTCAGCAGTTCGGCGGCAAAGGTCGAGAACGTGGACAGGCCGCCGGCGAAGCCGGTGATGACGAACAGGCGCCACGCCGGCGACAGGCTGGTGGCGGTGGCGAAGAACGCGATCGCCACGCCGACCACATAGGCGGCGATCAGGTTCGAGGCCAGCGTGCCCATCGGTACCTGCGGCAGCAGCGCGTTCATGCCGAGGCTGAGCGCGTAGCGCAGCAGCGCGCCGAGCGCGGCGCCGGCGCCAATGGCGATGATTTGCTGGAGGCCGAACATGCGGGTCATTCCTCGTGGTGGTGAGTGTTTCGATTGTGCGCCAAGGGCAGTTCGCACAGGAACAGCACCGCGTGCACCTTGCGCAATTCCTCGGCGTGCGCATGGACGAAGTCGCGCAGGCGCTGTTCGCTGTCGAGCGGTTCCAGGCATTGCGGATGGCGCATGTCGGCCAGTTCCGAGGCGTGGATATCGTCGATGATCAGGTTGTTGCCCGCATCGACCGGCTTGCCGAGGCAGGGCAACAGGTGATCGAGGTCAGGGCGTCGGAACGGATGCATGGGTCATGGGCTCGGTGGAGTCGATGACCTGCGGCGGCGGAGTGCGAGCGAACGCCTGCATTCCCCGCCGAAGGCCGGGTGGGTGCAGGCGTCATCAACCGCGTATCACGCGCACGGTGGTTGAAGGAGGAACGCCATCTCCTGTGCGCGAATTCTAGCCGATCGCGTGGTGCGAAAAACGCTTGGTTGCGTGCGAATCGATCAGTGCGGCGCGGCGTTGGCGGTGTTGGACGAACCCGCGCTGCCGGCCTTGTCGTCGCCGGCTGGTTGCGCGTCGTCGGCATCGTCGTCGGCCGCTTCGGTGGCGAGCAGGCGCTCGTCGGCGTCCGGCACGTTGAGCCACGGATGGGATGGCAGGCCGATCGCGCGGTCGAGGATCGTCGGCAGCAGGCCCGAAGGCAGCCAACTGCTGCTGTTCCAGAGGATCGCCACGCCGAGATCGCGTTCGGGGATCATCGCGACCCAGCCGCGATAGCCTTCGACTGCGCCGGCGTGCAGGATCACCCGGTGGCCGCTGTAATCGAACACGCGCCAGCCCAGCGCGTAGCCGGCGTCGTCGACGCGCTCGCGGCGCCAGCCGGTGCGGGTTTCGCTCATCGTCTGCACCAGTTGCGTATGCAGCACGTCCAGCAGTTGCGGTGGCAGCACGTCGGGGCGATGCCCGGTATGCGCGATCAGGTATTGGGCCAGGTCGCTGATGCTGCAGTTGACCCCGGCAGCCGGCAGCAGGCGGTAGTAGTTCGGCTTCACCGTCTCGGCGACCCAGCCGTTGCGGCTGCGCGCGTGCGGCCGCGCCCAGCGCGCGCTGGATTCGAGGCCGTCGATGCCGAGGCTGGCGTCGTTCATGCCCAGCGGCTGGAAGATGCGGGTGCGCACCAGTTGCGCGTAATCGTTGCCGGTGGCCTTGCTGATCGCGTCGCCGGCGAGGCTGAAGGCGACGTTCTGGTACGAATAGCAATCGCCCGGCATGCAGCCGAGCCTGGCGTAGGCGAGGCGATCGGCGACGCTCTGGTAGGAGGCGCCGGCCTCGATGTCGTGGTCGAAGGCGTTGTGCGCGAGCAGGCCGCTGCGCTGGCTGAGCACGTCGGCGATGGTGAGCTGTTGGGTGGCCGCTTCGCTGCTCAAATGGAAGTCCGGCACGTAGTCGGCGATCCTGCTGTTCCAGCCGAGGGTGCCGTCGTCGACCAGCAGGCCGGTGAGGGTGGCGGCGAAGCTCTTGGACAGCGAGGCGAGGCGGAACACGGTGTGCGCGTCGATCGCCTGCGGCGCGTTGACGCTGGTGACGCCGTAGCCCTTTTCGGTCAGCACCTGGCCGTCGTGCACGATCGCCAGCGCCACGCCCGGCACGCGCCGGCCGACGGTCATCGCCCGTGCCATGCGCTCGAATTCGGCGACGTCGAAATCCGCCGGCAGCGGGTGCGGATCGTTGGCGGTGGGCGTTGCCGCGGCAGTGTTCGCGGTCACGCCGATCCGGCCCGAGAACAGGTTCACGTTCGGCTGCAGTTGCAGCGGTGCGATCGCGGTGGAGGTGTCGATCGCCTGCGGCTGGGTCTGCGCGGTCGAGGCCACGGTCAGCGGCAGCAGCACCCCGAGCAAGGTCAGGCGCAGGACACGCTGTGGACGCCAACTACCGTTTGTTTTCATGGTCAAGCACCGAACCGACTGCCGAATACGGACGAATGATAAGGCTCTGCGCGAACAAGGGAAGCCATTGCCGCAGAATGAATGCGCAAGTGGTTCATTCCCATGGCGATTGTGTGGGGGCCGGCACGCCCGCGTTTTGCGGCCCGGCGTGAAATCCACGTCGTCGCGATGTGAAGTCTGTCACGCGGCGCGCAAGGTCGTCATGGCCAGCGCTGGATTCGCGTTCATCCCGCGTTCCATTCGCGGCCCGCTCTGTGCGGAAAGTCCAGCAGACAGCGCGGCCGGCAATGCCGATGATGGCGGCAGCCTTCATTTCCCCACTCGCCGATGAACCCGCCTCGCCACGCAACGCCGGTCTTGCCGCTGGCTTTCGTCTTGCTCTGGAGCACCGGCTACATCGCCGGCAAGTTCATGGTCCAGCACGCCAGCGCGTTGACCGGACTGGTGTGGCGTTTCGGTCTGGCCGCGGTGTTGTTCGCGCTGTTCGCGCTGCTGGGCCGCGCGCGCAAGCCGAGCGGGCGCGAGTGCTGGCACAGCGCCGTCAGCGGCGTGCTGATGCTGGCGGTGCAGTTCGCCGGCGTGTATCTGGCGTTGCAATGGGGCGCCAGCGCCGGGCTCACCGCGCTGGTGATCGGCGCGATGCCGCTGCTGGTCGCCTTGCTCGCGGTCGTCGGTGGCGACGAGAAATTGCGCGCGTTGCAATGGACCGGCCTGCTGCTCGGCGTGCTGGGCGTGGCGCTGGTCGTGGCCGAGCGCATCGACGGCAGCACGCCGCTGCGCGCGTGGCCGCTGATGCTGTTCGGCCTGGTCGGCATCAGCGTCGGCACGCTGTACCAGAAGCGGCATGCGTCCACGCTCGATCCGCGTGTCGGCCTCGCCGTGCAGAACGCCGCGGCGACGCTCGCGCTGTTGCCGTTCGCGTTGTGGCTGGAAGGTTTCCGCTTCGAGAACAACGCGTACTTCTACCTGCCGATGCTGTGGACGCTGCTGGTCAATTCGGTCGGCGGCTTCGGCCTGTTGTTCCTGCTGATCCGCCGTGGTGCGGCGACATCGGTGGCCGCGTTGTTTTTCCTGATGCCGCCGGTGGCCGCGGTGTTCGGCCACTTCGTGCTCGGCGAGCACCTCACCGCGCTGAAAGCCGCCGGCTTCGCCTGCGCCGCGCTGGGCGTGTGGTTGGTGGCGCGACCATCGCGCGTGCGCGCCTGAACGGGAACCGCCGGCCTTGCGGCCGCGAGCGTCGCAATGCAAACGGGCTATTGACCCTCACCCAACGTGAGGCCGCAGGATTCGCCGCGACGACCGAAGGAGACGCCGCCATGTTGTTGAGTGTTGGAGAAGTGGCTCGCCGTTGCGGGATCACGGTGAGGACGCTGCACCACTACGACGCCATCGGCTTGCTGAAACCTGCGGTGCGTTCCGCTGCCGGCTATCGCGGCTACGACCGCGCAAACCTTGAACGCCTGCACCGGATTCAAGCCTTGCGACGCTCGGGCATGTCCCTGGCCGATATCGGTACCCTGCTGTCCGGCGCCGAGGTGCCGCTGGCGGAGGTGATCGAGCGCCAGATCGCGCAACTCGACGCGGAAATCGACGTCGCCACGCGCCTGCGGCAACGCTTGCTCGCCTTGCGCGCGAATCTCGTCGCCGGCCAGTCCCCCGACCTGGCCGCATGGCTGGACACACTGGAGTTGATGGGCATGTACGAGAAGTATTTTTCGCAGGAAGAATTGCAGCAGTTGCCGTTCCACAACGATCCCGCCGTTACCGCCGAATGGTCGGCGTTGGTCGGGAAGGTGCGCGGAGCGATGGAGGGTGGCGCGCCGCCGGCCGATCCGGACGCGCAACAACTGGCGCAGCAATGGGTACGCATGCTGGAGCGCGATACGCGCGGAATGCCGGCGTTCTTCGCCCGGCTCGACCAGATCAACCGCGACGATCCGGCGGTGCGCGAGGCCACCGGCATCACTGAGGACATGCGCATCTTCATGAAGCAGGCCATCGCCGAATCGCGCCTGGCCCTGTACTCGAAGTATCTGCAACCGCACGAACTGGCTTTCATGCGCGCGCACTACATCGAGCTGATGGACGCATGGCCGGCTCTGGTCGCCGGCATCCAGCGCGAAATGGATGCGGGCACGCCGCCCGATGGCGTCGCGATGCGGGCGCTCGCCATGCAATGGAGCGAACACTTCCGCGGCTTTGCCGGCGACGACCCGGCCACGCATGCCCGTGTCCGCATGGCGCATGCGCAGGAACCCGCGTTGAACAGCGGGCTGGTGAGCAGGGAACTGATGGAGTACGTCCAGCGTGCGGTCGCGGCACTGAAGCACTGAACTGCGCCATCGTCCGGCGCGGGGCTGCCTCGCGCCGGATTTTACGGGGCGTGTGCCCGAACCAGGTCCGCCGCGCGCTCGGCGATCATGATCGTCGGCGCGTTGGTGTTGCCGCCGAGCAGGCGCGGCATAACCGAGGCATCGACCACGCGCAGCGCATCGACGCCGCGCACGCGCAGTTGCGGGTCGAGCACGGCCTCGTCGTCGCTGCCCATGCGGCAGGTGCCGACCGGGTGGTAGATCGTCTCGGCACGGGCGCGGATGTAATCGACCAGTTCCGCGTCGGACAGGTCATCGCGCGGCGGGAAGATGTGCGCGCCACGGTAATGATCCAGTGCGGGCTGCTTGAGGAGTTCGCGCGAGACCTTGGCGCATTCGAGCATCATCTTCAGGTCGAAGCCGTCCTTGTCGCTCAGGTAATTGGCCTCGATCCGCGGCGGCGTGCGCGGGTCGGCGTTCTGCAGGCGCAACTGGCCGCGGCTGCGTGGACGCAGGAAGCAGGCATGCAGGGTGTAGCCGTCCTGTTTCAGGCGCGTGCGGCCATGGTCGATGAGGATGGCCGGCGTGAAGTGGAACTGGATGTCGGCGCGTTCGTCGCTCGCCAACTCGCTGCGATGAAAACCGCCGGCTTCGGCCGCGTTGCTCGCCGCCGGGCCGTAATGGCCGCTGAGATAGTACTTGGCGATCGCCAGCGGTTCGTTGGTCTGGTCATAGGTCAGGTGCGGCCGGGTGCAGGCGTCGGTGGTGCAGATGTCGAGATGGTCCTGCAGGTTCGCGCCGACGCCGGGCGCATCGACCGCCACGCCGATGCCGTGCTTGCGCAATTCCGCCGCCGGGCCGATGCCGGACAGCATCAGCAACTGCGGCGAATTGATCGCGCCGCCGCTGACGATCACTTCGCGCGTGGCGCGCACGCGCTGCTCGCGGCCGCGATGCGCGTAGGCGATGCCGACCGCGCGGCTTTTTTCCAGCAGCACGCGCCGCGCCAGCACGCCGGTGAGCACGGTCAGGTTCTTGCGCGGCCGTGCCGGGTCGAGATAGGCCGAGGCGGCCGACCAGCGCGCGCCGTTCTTCTGGGTGACCTGGAAGAAGCCGACGCCGAGCTGGCTGTCGGCGTTGAAGTCGTCGTTCTTCGCCAGGCCGAATTCGTTGCCGGCATCGATGAAGGCTTCGCACAGCGGGTTTTTCTGGCGCAGGTCGTCGACGTGCAGCGGGCCGCCGACGGCGTGGTGCGCGCCGGCGCCGCGGGCGTTGTCTTCGGCGCGCAGGAAGTGCGGGCGCACGCTGTCCCAGTCCCAGCCGTCGGCGCCGAGCGCGGCCCATTCGTCGTAGTCGCGCGGATGGGCGCGGATGTACTCCATCGCATTGAGCGAGCTGGAGCCGCCGAGCACCTTGCCGCGCGGCCACCACAGCCGGCGATCGTTGAGCTGCGGCTCCGGCGCGGTGTCGTAGTGCCAGTCGTAGAGCTGCCAGCCGAGCAGCTTGGCGATGCCGATCGGCACGTGGATCAGCGGGTTCCAGTCGCGCGGACCGGCTTCGAGCAGGAGCACGCGCACGTCCGGGTCTTCGGAAAGACGGTTGGCCAGCACGCAGCCGGCCGAGCCGGCGCCGACGATGATGTAGTCGAACGTGTCCTGTGACATCCGTGTCCGTGCCCATCGCGGAAAGTGTGTACGAGGATAGCGGACCCGAAACGCTGGCGGTGTTGCGGTGCATCGTATAACGTGCGCGCATCCTGTGAATCCATCCATGGAATCGAAGATGAGCGACGCCGCGCCGAACCTCGCATGGCACCAGCGCTTCCGCGCCGCATTGGCCGAATCGCCGGCGTTGTGGTGGTCGTTCCTGTTCTTCTTCTGCCTGTTGTCCGGCTATTACGTGCTGCGTCCTGTGCGCGATGCGATGGGCGCGTCCAGTGACGTGCAGGCGGTGTTCCCGATGGCGATGATTTCCTTCTTCGCGTCGCATGGCATTCCGCTGCAGGAATTGATCCTGCAAGTGCTGTCCTCCTGCACCTTCGTGCTGATCCTGATCGCGCAGCCGATCTACGGTGCGCTGGTGTCGAAGTTCCCGCGCCGGGTGTTCCTGCCGCTCTTGTTCGGTTTCTTCATCGCCTGCCTGTTCGGTTTTTACGTGTTGTTCCACAGCAACATCAGCGGGCGCGGGCTGGTGTTCTTCCTGTGGGTGACGGTGTTCAACGTGTTCTCGGTGTCGGTGTTCTGGAGCTTCATGGCGGATGTTTTCTCCAGCGAACAGGCGCGCAAGTACTACGGCTACATCGGCGCTGCGGGCACCATCGGCGCGTTCACCGGGCCGATGATTACCCGCACGCTGGCGGAAAAGGTCGGCTTGGCGAACTTGATGCTGGTCTCCGCCGCGTTCTTGATTGTCTGCGTGGTCTGCATCTGGCGGTTGCGCCATTGGGCGGTGCAGCGCGAGCAAAAGTCCGGCCGCGACAATGAAAGCGCGATGGGCGGTGACGTTCTCGCCGGCTTGAAGCTGATCGCGAAGGAGCCCTTGTTGCGCTGGCTGGCGGTGATGGTGTTCCTCGGCGTTGGGGTGGGCCAGCTGCTCTACAACCAGCAGGCGGTGATCGCGCGCGAAGGCTTCGCCACCGCCGAGGCGCGCACCGCGTATTACGCCGGGATTGACATCGCAGTGAACGTGTTGACCCTGATCGTGCAATTGTTCGCCACCCGCTGGCTGCTGTCGCGCTGGGGCCTTGCTCCGGTGATCCTGATCCCGATGGCGGCGGTGCTGCTGGGCTTCGCGGTACTGACCGCTTCGCCGTTGCCGTTGGTCGTTGGCATCGTGCAGGTGGTGACGCGCTCCAACGAGTTCTCGCTGATGAAGCCGGGGCGCGAAACCCTCTACACCCGCGTCGACCGGCAATGGCGCTACAAGGCCGGCGCGGCGATCGATACCGCGTTCTATCGCGGTGGTGAAATCAGCTTCTCGTGGATTTACAAGGTGCTCTCGGCCTTCGGTTCGCAGGTGGTGTTCGGCGTCGGCCTGGCGGTCGCGCTGGTCATGACCGCGAGCGCGTGGCGCTTGATTCGCGAAGAAAAGAAACTGCCACAGGAGCCGCGCGCATGAGCCTGATCGCCTACCTTCTCGTCGTCCTCGTCGCCGCGCTGCACGCGTGGTTCCTGGTGCTGGAAATGTTCCTGTGGACCAAGCCGCTTGGCCTGAAAACTTTCCGCAACACGCCGGAAAAGGCCGAAACCACGCGCGTGCTGGCGGCGAATCAGGGCTTGTACAACGGCTTCCTTGCCACCGGTTTGCTGTGGGGCCTGGCGAGCGTGCAGTGGAAGGTGGTGCTGTTCTTCCTGATCTGCGTGGTGATCGCCGCGCTGTATGGCGCGTGGAGCGTCAACAAGCGCATCTTCTACGTGCAGGGCGTGCCGGCGGTTGCCGCGATCTGTGCCGTGATCGCGGTGACTTGAGGGTCAGCGCTTCGGCGACACCCACATGTCGATCGTCGCCTTGAACACCGCCTCACCCGTGGCGTTGTTCACCACGACGTTGAACGGCAATGCGTAGCCCTCGGTCGATTCGTGCGGCGCGAATTCCGGCATGGCGATGGCGTGCATGGTGCCGGTCGCCTTCTTCAGGTATTCGACCGTCATGCCTTTCGGGATCCAGCGCATCGACGCGGGAATGCTCACGTCGCAGGTCAGGCCACCGATGAATTCGGCAAGGTTGCACAGCGCGATCGCGTGCACGGTGCCGATGTGGTTGGTGATGCTGCGTCGATGCGCGATCGTCGCCTCGCCGTGGTTCGCGCGCAGTTCGACGATGCGTGGTTTGATGCTGGAAAAATACGGTGCCTTGAAGCAGATCAGCTTCGAGAACATCCATTTGCCGCATGGCTTGTCGGCCAGCTTGGCGTAGATGGAAAGAACCTGGTTTGCCATATGTCTTTCTCCAAACAAGGACGGCGAGCCGAAGCCCGCCGTCCTTGGCGTTGAAGTCGATGCGTGCGCTTACGCCGCCACGTCCACGCGCGGCGCCTGCTGCGGGAACTTGTCGTAGTAGCCGGCGCTGCGCAGCTCATGGGTATCGAAGTCGTCGACGGTGATCACTTCCAGGGTGATCGCGCGCAGTTCTTCCAACTGCTTGCGTTCCTCCAGGGTGATGGCGTTGATGCTCACCGCGTAGTCCAGCTGACGGTCGAACATCAGCGGCGGAATCGGGCTGTTCTTGATCGCCTTCATGAACTTGCGTTCGACCGGTTCGATGGCGATGGCCTTTTCCAGATAGCTGGCGATGCGGCCGCCCGGATTGTGTTCGCTCGGGGTCAGGAACACGCCCTTGGCCAGCGCGTCGCGCGCCGGGTTGGGCGACATCAACAGCGCGGCGACACGGTGATTCAGGCGGTCGCCCGGCGGCGTGGCGCGGCGGCCCAGCGGGAACACCAGCAGCCACAGCAGCCAGCCCAGCGGACGGATCGGGAAGTTGCGCAGCGCGCCGCTCAAGGCCAGTTCGATCTCGTGCTTGCTGTTGTACATCGCCCACGCCAGCAGCGGCTTTTCCGCTTCCGGCGCGCCGTCGTCGTGGTAGCGCTTGAGCACGGAACTGGACATGTACAGATGGCTGAGCACGTCGCCGAGGCGACCGGACAGCGATTCCTTGAATTTCAGCTTGCCGCCGAGCGAGCCGAGCGACACGTCGGTCATCAGCGCCAGGCACGCCGAGTAACGATCGAGGCGACGGAAGAACTGCTTGGTGTAGGCATCGCCCGGCGTGCTGTTGAAGCGCGCGCCGGTGAGGCCGAGCCACCACGCGCGCACCGCGTTGGAAATGCCGCTGCCGACGTGCTTGAACAGCACGTTGTCGAGCGCGTCGACGCCGGCCTTCGCGTTCGGGTCCTGCGCGGCCTTCATCTCCTTCATGATGTACGGGTGGCACAGGATCGAGCCCTGGCCGAAGATCAGCAGGCTGCGGGTCATGATGTTCGCGCCTTCGACCGTGATCGCGATCGGCGCGGCCTGCGAGGCACGGCCGGCGAAGTTGCGCGGGCCGAGGATGATGCCCTTGCCGCCGATCACGTCCATGATGTCCTTGCCGACTTCACGACCGATCTGGGTGCAGTGGTATTTCGCGATCGCCGACGGCACCGACGGCACGTCGCCGCGATCCACCGCGGCGGCGGTGGCCTGCGACAGCGCGGAAATCGCATACGCGCGGCCGCCGATGCGGGCCAGCGCTTCTTCCACGCCTTCGAAGCGGCCGACGCTGAGGCCGAACTGCTTGCGGATGCGCGCATACGCGCCGACCACGACCGCGCCGGCCTTGGCGCCGCCGGAACCGGTCGAGGGCAGGGTGATCGAACGGCCCACGGCGAGGCATTCGTTGAGCATGTTCCAGCCCTTGCCGATGTAGTCGGCGCCGCCGATCAACTGGCTGAGCGGAATGAATACGTCCTTGCCCTTGACCGGGCCGTTCTGGAAGGTCGAGTTCAGCGGGAAGTGGCGGCGGCCGACCTGCACGCCGGCAGTGTCGTGCGGCAACAGGCCGAGGGTGATGCCGAGGTCTTCGGTCTCGCCCAGCAGCTTGTCCGGGTCGTACATGCGGAACGCCATGCCGATGATGGTCGCGATCGGCGCCAGCGTGATGTAGCGCTTGTCGAAGGTCAGCTTGACGCCGAGCACCTGCGCGCCGTTCCACTCGCCCTTGCAGACGATGCCGTAATCGGGAATCGAGGTCGCGTCGGAACCGGCGAACGGGCCGGTCAGGGCGAAGCACGGCACTTCCTCGCCTCGCGCCAGGCGCGGCAGGTAGTAGTCCTTCTGTTCCTTGGTGCCGTAGTGGTTGAGCAACTCGCCGGGGCCGAGCGAATTCGGCACGCCGACGGTCGAGGAAACCACCGAGGAAATCGCCGAGATCTTCTGGATCACCTTGTGGTGCGCCAGCGCGGAGAAGCCGAGCCCGCCGTATTCCTTCGGGATGATCATGCCGAAGAACTTGTTCTTCTTGATGAAGTCCCACAATTCCGGCGGCAGGTCCGCATAGACGTGGGTGATCTCGAAGTCGTTGACCATCTTGCACAGTTCTTCGACCGGGCCGTCGAGGAAGGCCTCCTCTTCGGCGCTGAGTTGCGGCTTCGGATACGCCAGCAGCTTGTTCCAGTCCGGCTTGCCGTCGAACAGGTCGCCCTCGAAGCCGACCGAGCCGGTTTCCAGCGCGATCTTTTCGGTCTGCGACAGCGGCGGCAATGCCTTGCGCAGGAAGCCCAGCGCCGGCGCGGTGAACAGCGCCTTGCGCACGCCCGGCACCAGCAACGGCAGCGCGATGATGGCGACGATGACGGCGGCAACGATGCTGGCGGCGGTCGATGCGCCGAGCAGGTCGACGACGACGACCGCGCAGATCGAAATCGCGGCCCACACCGCAAGGCGCAAACGGTGGTAGGCGGCAAAGCCGGTCACCAGCAGGACGGCTAGGAAGGGAAGGATGATGCTCATGGAGAAGCTCCGGGCACGAGTGGGTCAAACAACGGGGAAATAATCAGTCAGAAGCGGGGCAGGGAAGCAAGGTAATCCAGAACGGTGGCGGTGAACGCATCGTTGTCGTCGCCGGCGAGCATGTGGGTGGCGTCGGCCAGGCGCACGTGTTGCGCATGCGGGACGAGTTGCCTGAATTCGTCGATGTTGTGTTGCGAAACCAGATCGCTCTTGCCGCCGGAAATCAGCAGCACCGGGCAGCGCACCTGTTTGGCCGCATCGACCAGGGTTTGCTGGTGCGCCTCGAAACCGCTGGCCAGTTCGCCCAGCAGGCGCGCGTCCCAATGCCAGCGCCAGCGGCCGTCCTCGCCTTCGCGCAACAGGCCGCGCAGGTCGTTTTCCGACTTGCGCTCTTTGCGTTGCGGCAAATACGCGGCGACGATTTCGGCGGCGTGCTGCAGCGAATCGAAGCCGTTCGGGAACGCGCTCATGAAGCCGATGATGCGCTCGAAGCCCTTGGCTTCCCAGCGCGGGGTCACGTCGACCAGCACCAGTGCGCGGAACAGGCCCGGCTGCATCGCTTCGGTGACGAGACCGAACAGCCCGCCCATCGACGCGCCGATCAATGCCGGCGGCGCAGCCTGCGCGCGCGCGGCAACGATCATGTCTTCGGCGAACTGCTCCGCCTCGTACCCCAATTCCGGTGGATTGCGTCCGCTCTGGCCGTGGCCGCGCGCGTCGTAGCTCAGGCCGGAATAACCGTGCGTGGCCAGCAACGTGGCGCCACGCTTCCATGCCTCGCGGGTCTGGCCGAAACCATGCGCGAACAGCAGCGGGAAGCTGCGCGGCCGCTCGGCAACGAAGTGCGTGGCAGCCAGCGGCAACCCACCGAAGCCGGACAGCGTGAGGGCTTCGGCGGCAATGGAAGCGGGATGAGCGGACACGGTAGCCATACGGATTAGTATGGGACGCATTTTTGGCCTAAGTCAATCGTTTGTTTGATTTTTTGGGGTCGATCAAGCTGCTGATTTGAAAAAGGATTTTTTTGCGGCGCAGCAGCCATGCGCCAACGTGCAAGCGCGTATGGTTAAATTGCGACATGGCAACCCATCCCGATTCCGAATCCGTCCGTCCTCCGCGCGCGCCGCGCCTGAGTGCCGAGGACTGGGCGCAGGCCGCGCTCGATCTGGTCGCCGAGCAGGGCATTTCCGCCGTGGCGGTGGAGCCGCTGGCGCGCCGCCTGGGCGTCACCAAGGGCAGCTTCTACTGGCATTTCCCGTCGCGCGACGCGCTGCTGCAGGCGGCGCTGGAGCGCTGGGAGAACGACGAGCAGGAAACCGTGTTCGGCAGCCTCGAAGGCCTGCCCGACCCGCGCGAGCGCCTGCGCTCGCTGTTCCGCGTCGCCGGCCACGAACTGAAGACCTTGCGCATCTACAGCGAGTTGCTCAAGGCGCTCGACCATCCGGCCGTGCAGCCGGTGATCAACCGCGTCTCGCAACGGCGCCTGGATTACCTGGTCGCCTCGTTCAGGCAGGCTGGCATGGCCGAGACCGAAGCGCGTTATCGCGCACGCCTCACTTATTCGGTCTACATCGGCTTTTTGCAGTTGTCGATGCAACTGCCGCAACAGGCGAAGATGACCCACGAGGAATTCGAGGCTTACCTGGAGCACGTCATCGGTACGCTGGTGCCGAATTGACGATCCAAGTGCTGCGGCGGCGATTCGACAATCAGTAAACGACGAACCCGCTGCAAGGCGGGTTTTTGATGGCTCTTGGCTGGCGCAGGATGCCTTGGCAATGCCGAGCCCGAACAAAAAACCGGCCCCATTGCTGGGGCCGGTTCGAGGTACTGCAAACCGCAGGTTCCGGGTATCAGTAGTCGAACGACAACGAGAACTGCACGTAGCGCGGAGTGGTGTACGACTGTGGCAGCATGTAGTCGTAGTTGACCGAGTACTGGCCATCGTCTTCGCTGTACTGGTAGTACGAAGTCGGCACGCGTTCGTCGAACAGGTTGAACACGTTGATACCTAGCGCCAGCTTGTGGTCGAAGTAGGCCGGCTTGTACTGCACGCCCACGTCGTAACGGTGGGTCCACGGCGTGGTCTTCTTGCCTGGAGTCCACGACGAACCGAAGCAGGTGTGGTAGCTGTCAAGGTAACCAATCGGGTCGGCAGCCGGATCAAGCGCTTCGTCGATGCTGCCATTCGGGTTGTAGTAGCCAAAGCAGTCAATCGGTGCGCCGGATTGGATGGTCGCATTGACACTGACCAGCCAAGAATCGTTGAACGCATACGTGCCGTGCGCCTTGAACTGATGGCGGCGGTCGTTCGGCAGATAACCGTCGGCGTTCTCCATGATTTGCCATGCATCCCAGTTCTGGCTGGTACCCACGCCGTTATCGTGCGCGTTGGAACCTTGGCCGGTATCCGAGTTGGCAGGGCCTTCCGAGTTGCCCTGCGACTTGGAGTAGGTGTAGTCGATGCGCGCCTCCCACTTGCCATCCCATGCATGTTCAAGAAACAGGTCGATAGCCTTGTAGGTACGCTTCAACGCAGGGAAGCCCATCGAGGCCGACGAGAACTTGGTGTTGTAACGCACCCCGCTGGGGTCGTTCGAGTAGGTGCCGTCGCCATTGTCAACCACCTGTGGCAAGCTGTAGGTGTTGCTGCCACCCGGGTTGAACATGTAGCAGCCGGAAGCGGCGTAGAGATTGCCATCGCCATTCTTACCGATATACGCTGCACGGCTATAGTCGTATACATAGGCGCCATTTTTGCCAGTGCCGGTCAAGCCTGCCGCATCCAGAAGCGTGGTCGGATCGCAGAAATCGTCGATCGCCGACTTCAGGTTGCGGTAGGTGACCTTCGCGCCGTAGGACCAGTTTTCACCCAAGGTCTTTTCAAAGCCGAGGACGTATTCATCTTGGTATTCGGACTTGATGTCGCTCGGCACGTAGCTCAGAGGATCCTTCGGCGTACCGAATTCGCCGTTGGACGACACCGGGCCCGCATCCTTGGAGGGGTCAGCAATACTCTTCAGTGGAGTTGTGCCAGTCGGTGCACCGGTGGTCGGGTCAATGCCGGTGTAGCTGTAGTACTCGCGCGTGAAGGTCGACGCGCCGACACCACGGATGGCTACCGCGTTTGGCATTGCCAAGAAGTAACGGCCGGCATTGGCGAATAGCTTGAACGAGGAGTCACCGAACACATCCCACGCTGCACCGATGCGCGGCGCCCACTGGTTGCCGCTGTCAACGTACTTGGTGCCATCGCCAGCGAAGTTCTGGAATTTGTCGTCACGCAGACCCAAAGTCAGCAGGAAGTTGTCGCTGATCTGCCACTTGTCCTCGATGTACTCGGCGTTCTGCTTCAGCGACATGCTGGTGGTGTCGAAGTACTTGCCTTCGTACACGTAATAGCCGTCACCGCCCGCCGGACCGACGCCCAACGAACTGCTGGCGTTGGCGCCGCCACTGGTGGCCTTGCCATAGACCCATTCCTGCGCTACTTGACTGGTGCCTTCGTTCTCACCGCGCAGCTTGACGTTGTCGATACCGGCGCTGAGCGTGTGGTCACCGACCACCCAGTTCAACTCGGCGCGTAGGCCGTTAGTGTAGTCGCTGGTGTCTTGGGTGGCGCGGTAGGTCTGCTGCGCGTTGGAAATCGGATCACCGCCAGTGATGGCCGGGTCTTGGCTGGAAGCACCGGAGATGTAGGGCAGCCCGGTCAGGTACGGATCGGTGTTGTACTTCTCACGCGAGCGACCGTAGGTCGCGGTAAAGGTCAGGTTGTCGGTAATGTAGCTGGTGTACTTGGCGATCGAGAACTCTTGGTTCTGCTTCACACCGGTGGCCGGGATTTGTGCGTCGGTATAGCTCTGCGCATCCCAGTCATAGCCGTAGACTTCGCCGTCCGACGTGTACTTCTCGTTGATGTAGGTGTATTCCAGCAGGTTGCTGTCGTTGATGTTCCAGTTCAACTTGGCATAGATCTTCGGATCGTTCTGCTTGGTCTGGTTACCCAACTGGCCGCCGGAGCCAGTGATCTCCGGAACAGCCGGCGCAGTGAGAGTATTGGTTTTGGTGGTTTCCGCCGATACGAAGGCGAACAGGCGATCCTTGATGATTGGGCCGCTGATATAGCCGCTGTAGGTATTTTCCCACGACTGGTTGTTCTTGCCACGATCGTACAACTTGCCTGCCAGTTCCGGACTGGCATACGCCCACTGATACTTCTTGTCGCTGTAGACGATATTGCCGTCTGCATCGTGCTTGAGTCCGTCGTCCGAGTCGTCGTCCGCCTCGGGAATATACGGGATGTTCGGATTGGAGTTGATTGCCGAGAAATCGATATTTGAGGTGTAACGATCAGGGCGATCTGCATGCAAGCCCTTCGGCGCGAAGGTCACCTGACCACCGAAATGGACATCGTTGCTGCCGCTCATGCCGACTTGGCTGATCACGCCGCCGTCGGAACGGCCGTACTTGGCGCTGTAACCGCTGGTGTAGGTTTCTTGCTGTTCGATCGAGCCGTACGGCAGGGTGAAGCCACCGACGTTGGTCATCGGGTTGCCGGAGAAGTAGCCGTTGATGTAGTAGGCGTTTTCCGCCGCCGAAGAACCACCGAAGGTGACCTGCTTGCCAAAGTAGGTCCCGTTGCCGGACACTGCGCCTGGCGCCAGCATGGCGATGGCTTCGGCATTGCGCGCCAGTGGCAAGCGCTTCAATTGTTCGGCGGTGATGACGGTATGAGTATCGGTCGCAGTGACGTCGATCTTCGGCACGTTGGCACCGGTGACGGTCACAGTGTTGAGCGTGGTGGCATCGCCGCTGAAAGAAGCATCGACCGCGCCACCAACTGTAACAGTGACGCTCTTCTTGCCGACACTGCCTGCATCCACCGTGTAGGCGCCGATCGGCAGGTTGTTGAGGTTGTAGTGGCCGTCGGTACCGACGGTCACGCTGCGGCTGAAGCCACTGTTGTTGGTGACGGTAACGGAGGATCCC
>JAATFG010000113.1 GCA_015655355.1 Lysobacterales bacterium | reverse complement strand
GAGATCGTCGACAGTCCTATCCGTTCGAAGGATGGCCATTGGCTGATTCCGGATCGTCCAGGGCTCGGTGTAGAGATCAACGAAGCGGTCGCCGCGAAGCATCCTTACGAGCCCGAGATTCTGGCTGCCGCGCAGGCAGTGGCGGACGACGGGACGATCGTTGATTGGTGATCAGTGATCAGTGATCGGTGCCCCCATCCCAACCTTCCCCCGCAGGCGGGGGAAGGAGCGCTTTCCCTTTATTTGAAATTCCCCAAGGAAATCCCCCATGGACTTTTCCAAGTTCTTCATCGAACGCCCGATCTTCGCCGCGGTGCTGTCGATCCTGATCTTCGCCGCCGGCCTGATCGCGATCCCGATGCTGCCGACCGGCGAATACCCGGACGTGATCCCGCCGTCGGTGGTGGTGCGCACGGTGTATCCGGGCGCGAACCCCAAGGTCATCGCCGAAACCGTGTCCACGCCGCTGGAAGAAGCCATCACCGGCGTCGAAGGCATGATGTACATGAAGTCGGTCGCCGGCAGCGATGGCGTGCTGCAGATGACCGTCACCTTCCGTCCCGGCACCGACCCGGACGATGCCGCGGTGCGCGTGCAGAACCGCGTGGCGCAGGCCAACGCGCGCCTGCCCGACGACGTGCGCCGCCAGGGCGTGACCGTGCAGAAGCAATCGCCGACCTTCCTGATGGTCGTGCACCTGACTTCGCCTAGCGGCAAATACGATTCGATGTACCTGCGCAACTACGCGCGCCTGCACGTCAAGGATGCGTTGACCCGCATTCCCGGCGTCGGCGACGTGCAGGTGTTCGGCGGCGGCGACTACGCAATGCGTGCGTGGCTGAACCCGGACAAGATCGCCTCCTACGGCCTCACCGCCGACGACGTGATCGCGGCGATGCGCGAGCAGAACGTGCAGGTCTCCGCCGGCCAGCTCGGCGCCGAGCCGATGCCGAACAGCCAGTTCCTGACCCTGATCAACGCGCAAGGCCGCCTGGACACCGAACAGCAGTTCGGCGACATCGTGCTCAAGACCGGCAGCGACGGCCAGATCGTGCACCTGCGCGACGTGGCGCGGCTCGAACTCGGCGCGGGCGATTACACCCTGCGTTCGCAGCTCGACGGCAAGAACGCGGTCGGCATGGGCGTGTTCCAGTTGCCGGGTGCGAACGCGCTGCAAATCCGCGACCAGGTCATCGCCACGATGGACGAGTTGCAGAAGAGCTTTCCGGACGGGGTGAAGTACGAGCACGTCTACGACACCACGGTGTTCGTGCGCGAGTCGATCAGTTCCGTCGTGCATACCTTGCTGGAAGCCGTGGTGCTGGTGGTGCTGGTGGTGATCCTGTTCCTGCAGACCTGGCGCGCCTCGATCATTCCGTTGATCGCGGTGCCGGTGTCGGTGGTCGGCACCTTCGCCGGGCTGTACCTGCTCGGCTTTTCGATCAACACGCTGAGCCTGTTCGGCCTCGTGCTGGCCATCGGCATCGTCGTCGATGACGCGATCGTCGTGGTCGAGAACGTCGAGCGCAACATCGAGGAAGGCCTGACGCCATTGGCCGCCGCGCATCAGGCGATGAAGGAAGTGTCCGGCCCGATCGTCGCGATCGCGCTGGTGCTGTGCGCGGTGTTCGTGCCGATGGCGTTCCTGAGTGGCGTCACCGGCCAGTTCTACAAGCAGTTCGCCACGACCATCGCGGTTTCGACGGTGATCTCGGCGATCAATTCGCTGACCCTGTCGCCGGCGCTGGCCGCACGCCTGCTCAAGCCGCACGATGCGGAGAAGGATGCGCCGACGCGCGTGATCGACCGCCTGTTCGGCTGGCTGTTCGCGCCGTTCAACCGCTTCTTCAACACCGGCTCGAGCCGCTATCAAGGCACGGTGTCGCGCGTGCTCGGCAAGCGCGGCGCGGTGTTCGCGGTCTACGCGGTGCTGCTGGTGTGCACCGGCCTGATGTTCAAGGCGGTGCCGGGCGGGTTCATCCCGACCCAGGACAAGGGCTACCTGATTTCCGGCGTGAAGCTGCCGGAAGGCGCGTCGATCGAGCGTACCGACAAGCTGCTGAAGCAGGTCGTCGACATCGCCATGCACACCGACGGCGTCGCCCATGCGCTGGCGTTCCCCGGCTTGAACGCGCTGCAGTTCACCAACACGCCGAATACCGGCGTGGCCTTCCTCGTGCTCAAGCCGTTCGACGAGCGCAAGGGCCGCAGCGCCGCGCAAATCAACGCCGAGATCAACCAGAAGATTTCCGCGTTGCAGGACGGCATCACCTTCTCGATGATGCCGCCGCCGATCCTCGGTTTGGGCAGCGGCGCCGGCTACCAGTTGTTCGTCGAGGACCGCGGCGGCCTGGGTTACGGCGAGTTGCAGAACGCGGTGAGTTCGCTGCAGGGCGCGATTGCGCAGACACCGGGCATGAGCTATCCGGCCGGCACCTATCAGGCGAACGTGCCGCAGCTGGATGCCGCCGTCGATCGGGTCAAGGCGAAGGTGCAGGGCATTCCGCTGACCAACGTGTTCGACACGCTGCAAACCTACCTCGGCTCGACCTACGTCAACGACTTCAACCAGTTCGGCCGCACCTGGCAGGTGATCGCGCAGGCCGACGCGCCGTTCCGCGGCAGCGTCGAGGACATCGCCAAGCTGCGCACGCGCAACGACCGCGGCGAGATGGTGCCGATCGGTTCCGTGGTGAAGGTCAAGCAGACCTTCGGCCCCGATCCGGTGCTGCGCTACAACGGCTACACCGCCGCCGATTTGGCCGGCGGCGCCGATCCGAACGTGCTGTCGTCCACCGAGGCGATGACCAAGGTCGCCGAACTGGCGCAGAAGATCCTGCCGCCGGGCATGCAGGTCGAATGGACCGACCTGAGCTACCAGCAGGCGACCCAGGGCAATGCCGCGTTCTTCGTGTTCCCGCTGTCGGTGCTGCTGGTGTTCCTGGTGTTGTCGGCGCTGTACGAAAGCTGGACGCTGCCGCTGGCGGTGATCCTGATCGTGCCGATGACGCTGCTGTCCGCGCTGGTCGGCGTGTGGCTCACCGGCGGCGACAACAACGTGTTCGTGCAGGTCGGCCTGGTGGTGCTGATGGGCCTGGCGTGCAAGAACGCGATCCTGATCGTCGAATTCGCCCGCGAACTGGAAATGCAGGGCAAGACGATCGTCGCCGCCGCACTGGAAGCCTGCCGCTTGCGTCTGCGCCCGATCGTGATGACCTCCATTGCCTTCATCGCCGGCACCGTGCCGTTGGTGTTCTCGCACGGCGCCGGCGCGGAAGTGCGCGGCGCGACCGGCATCACCGTGTTCGCCGGCATGCTGGGCGTGACCTTGTTCGGCTTGTTCCTGACCCCGGTGTTCTACGTCGCCCTGCGCAAGTTGTCCGGCAAGAAGCTGGTGCAACACGGCGAATCGACCTTCGCCGGCGATCCGGTCCATGCGCAGCACTGATACGCATCCCATTTCATCAAAGGATTTCTCATGAACCTGCCATCGAAAATCGCGCTGGTCACCGGCGCCACCCGCGGCATCGGCCTGGAAACCGTGCGCCAGCTGGCACGCCAGCGCGTGCACGTGATCCTCGCCGGGCGCGACCGCGAGCGCGCGGTCGAAGCCGCGCTCAATCTGCAAATGGACGCGCTGCCGGTCGAAGCGCTGCAACTCGACGTCACCGATGGCGAAAGCATCCGCGCCGCCGTGCAGGAAGTCGAACGCCGCCACGGCAAGCTCGACATCCTGGTCAACAACGCCGGCGTCTTCATCGACGATTTCACCAAAGCGCCGTCGGAACAATCCGCGGAGACCTGGCGCAAGACCTTCGACACCAACGTGTTCGGGTTGATCGACACCACCCGCGCCTTCCTGCCCCTGCTGCGCAAGTCGCCGGCCGGCCGCATCGTCAACGTGTCGAGCGGCCTCGGCTCGCTTGCCCTGCACAGCGATCCCGACTCGCCGATCTACGACATCAAGGTGCCGGCCTACAACGTTTCCAAGTCCGCCGTGAACGCATGGACGGTGCAACTCGCCCATGAATTGCGCAACACGCCGATCAAGGTCAACGCCATCCACCCGGGCTCGGTGAAGACCGACATGAACGCGCAGGGCAGCATCGAAGTGGAATTGGGCGCGAAGAGCAGCGTGCAGATGGCGCTGCTCGGCGCCGATGGCCCGAACGGTTCGTTCACCCACCTGGGCGAGGTGTTGCCATGGTAATGCGTACCTTGAGCGTTGCGGTGTTCTCCGCGTTGCTGGCCGCGTGTGCGGTCGGCCCGGATTACGTGCGGCCGAACGATCCGGATGTTTCGCATTTCGTGCGCAACGAAAATGCCGAAGCGCCGCAGCCGCAGGAGCAGGTCGAGTTCTGGCATGCGTTCGGCGATGCCGAGCTCGACCGCTTGGTCGAAGCGGCGTTGCTGCACAACAACGACCTGCGCGTGGCGCTGGCCGATTACGACCAGGCCAATGCCTTGTTGCGCGGAAGCAAGTACGACCGCCTGCCGACGCTCGTCGCCAGCGGCGCGATCAGCAACGTGCGCCAGAGCGCCGACCAGGCCCCGGGGGTGGATCGCGATGGCCGCGATTTCCACGAATACCAGGGCAGCATCGGCTTCAGCTGGGAACTGGACCTGTTCGGCCGCATCCGCCGCCAGGTGCAGGCGCAGCGCGCCGACGCGCAGGCCAGCGCCGAGGACATGGCGGCGATGCAGGTCGCGGTGGTCGGCGAACTGGCGCGCACCTACTTCCAGTTGCGCGGCTGGCAGCAGCAGTTGCGCATCGCGCAGGAGAACGCCGACAGCCAGAAACGCACGCTCGACCTGTTGCAGGTGCGCGCGAACGCGGGCATGGACGACGCGTTCGACGTCAATCGTGGTCGCGCGCAGCTGGAAAGCACGCAGGCGCAGATTCCCGCGTTGCAGGCGCAGGTGGCGACCGCATCGCATCGCATCGCGGTGCTGGTCGGGCAGCCGCCGGAAGCGCTGGTAGGCGAACTCGAAGCGCCCGCCGACTTGCCCGAATTGCCGCGGAACATCGCGGTCGATGCGCCGGGTGACCTGCTGCGCCGGCGTCCCGACGTGGCCGCGGCCGAACGCCGCCTTGCCGCGGCGAGTGCGCGCATCGGCGTGGCCACCGGCGACCTGTTTCCGAAGTTCACCCTCGGCGGCCTGATCGGCAGCGATGCCTTGAGCACCTCGGCCTTGTTCGAACGCGACAGCGAAACCCGCCTCCTGTCTTTGGGCATCGACGGTTCCTTCCTCAACGTCGGCCGCGTGCGCGCGGAAATCGCCGCGGCCAAGGCCGCGGACGCAGCCGACCTGGCGCGTTACGACCAGGCGGTGCTGACCGCGTTGGAAGACACCGAGAACGCACTGGTGCAGGTGTCGCGCGGCGGCGACGAAGTCTCGCACCTGCAGGAAGCGGCGACGGCCAGCGGCAACGCGATGCAATTGGCGCAGGTGCGTTTCAACCACGGCGCGATCAACGTGCTCGAACTGCTCGATGCGCAACGCACCAACCTGCAGACCGAAGACGCGCTGGCGCAGGGCAGGGCGCGCAATGCCGTCGCCGTCGCCGCGCTGTACCAGGCGCTGGCCGGCGGCTGGCCGAACTACGTGCCGAAGGAAAGCGTGGCGAAGAAGGATTGAATGGACCGTGTGCATCGCAACGGTTTCGTCGCGATGCACACGGCCGGTCGCGCCAATCAGCCGTCGGTCGAACGGGACACCGATTCCCAGGCTGAAATTTCTTCGGCCAAGGTCGACAGCTTCCCGCGTACCAAGCCAACGGCATCACTGCCCAGCAACAAATGCGCGGGCGGCGCATCGCTGTCGATGATCGCGAGCATGGCCTGCGCCGCTTTTGCCGGATCGCCCAGTTGCTTTCCGTTTTTCTCTTCGCGCGCCAGCCGGATCGGATCGAACAGCGCGTCGTAATCCGGAATGCTGCGCGGCGTCCGGACCATCGAACGTCCGGCCCAATCGGTACGGAACGAACCCGGCGCAACGGCGGTGACCGAGATTCCGAAGGGTTTGACCTCCTTGCCGACAACCTCGGAAATGCCTTCCAGCGCGAACTTGCTGCCGCAGTAATAGGCGATGCCGGGCATCGTGATGAAACCGCCCATCGAGGTGATGTTCAGGATGTGGCCGCTGCGGCGCGCGCGCATCCCGGGCAGTACGGCCTTCATCATCGCCACCGCGCCGAACACGTTGACGTCGAATTGCCTGCGCATTGCGGACAGTGACGATTCTTCCATCACGCCTTCGTGACCATAGCCGGCGTTGTTGACCAACACATCGACCGGCCCGACCTCCGATTCGATTCCGGCGACGGTGGCGTCGATGGTGTCGAAGTCGGTGACGTCGAGTATGCGTGCAAAGGCCCGGCCGACATGCAGCGACTCGAATTCCTGCTTCGCTCCGACATTGCGCACGGTGCCGATCACGCGATGGCCGGCAGCGAGGGCTTCCAGCGCCAAGGCCCGGCCAAAGCCGCTGCTGACGCCGGTGATGAGCAAGGTTTTCGTTTTCGGGAATGACATGGCGTGCGCTCCATTGGGTGGGAAAGTGGAAGCGCATGTTAGTGTTGGGGGATTCCGCCCATAAGGTCGAAATTCTTACTTTTATTGCCCATTCCTATGGAAAGAAAGAAAACAATCCGATTGGAGGAAAAGTCTCCGATCGCGGCGGCGGACCGGGCGCGCATGCTGGCGTTGTTGCGCACACTGGCGCCACAAGAGGGATACAACCTGACAGCGCTGCCGGATGTGCGCATCCTTCGCTCCGATCATCCCCTGTCGCGTACGCCGGTGTTGTACGACCCGGGCATGGTCATCGTTTGCCAGGGGCGCAAACGTGGCTATTTCGGCAATAAGGTATACGTGTACGACGAGCAGCAATACTTGGCGGTTTCGATGCCCGTGCCATTCACGATGGAAACCGACGCGTCACCGGCCAAGCCCTTGCTCGCCATTTACCTGCATCTGGATTTTCGTCTGGCGGCCGAATTGATGTTGCAGATCGACCGTCATAGAAATCCACACTCCGTCGCGGCTCCGCAAAGCATGATGTCCAGTCCGGTGGATACGGAATTGGGCAATTGCGTGTTGCGTTTTCTGGAGGCAATGGCCAAACCGCTGGATGCCGCGATTCTCGGGCCGTCCTTGCTGCGCGAATTGTATTTCCGCGTACTCACCGGAGCGCAAGGCGCCGTGATGCGTTCGGCACTCGCGATGCATGGGCAATTCGGGAAGATCGGCCGCGCCTTGCGCCACATCCATGCTGCTTATGCGCAGCCGATGGATTTGAACCGGCTGGCGAGCGAAGCAGGCATGAGTATCCCGACGTTCCATGGCCACTTCAAGGCCATCACGCGCACCTCGCCGATGCAGTACGTCAAGTCGGTACGCCTGCATCAAGCACGGTTGCTGATGGTGCGCCAGGGAATGACCGCTGCAGTCGCATGCCATGCCGTGGGCTATGAAAGCCCGTCGCAGTTCAACCGGGAATTCAAGCGGCTTTTCGGATTGCCGCCGGCGGAAGAGGCAAGGCGCATGCGCGAAAATTTTTCGGTGCCGCCCGCGCCCGCGTCACGCGAATACGTTTCTTCGCATTAATCGATGCACCCGAACGGCGTATCGGCTTCGGCTACATGTCCATCACGTCGCCCGGCTTGGCGGCGAAGAAGCGGTATTCAGCCTGGTCGAGGCCGCGTTGGCGGAGCGCGTCGTGCAGCCGCTGCGCCGGTTCCTCGCGCGCCTCGTCGGTGAGCTTGAACACGCCCCAGTGGATGCCCATCGCGGTGCGCGCGCCGAGGTCGAGCAGGATGCGCACGGCTTCGTCCGGGTTGGCGTGCTGGTCGCGCATGAACCAGCGCGGCGCGTAGGCGCCGATCGGGATCAGCGCAAGATCGGGCGTGCCGAGGCGTTCGCGCATCTGCCGGAAGATGTTGCCGTTGCCGTAGGCGGTGTCGCCGGCGAAGTAGGTAGTGCCCGCGGACGTGTGCAGCATGAAGCCGCCCCACAGCGCCATGCGCCGGTCGCCCGTACCGCGCGCCGACCAGTGATACGCGGGCACGAGGGTGGCGCTGGCGGAATCATTGATCTCGATGCGTTGCCACCAGTCGCCGGTGGCGATGCGCGCATCGGCAATCGCGGCGCGAATCGTTGCGTCGTTGCCCAGCGGGGTGACGATCAGCGGCTTGTGCGCGGCGTGCAGCCTGCGCAGGGTGTCGATGTCCAGATGGTCGTAGTGGTTGTGGCTGAGCAAGACCACGTCGATCGGGGGCAAGTCGTCGAACGCGATGCCCGGCGCGATCACGCGCTTCGGCCCGGCGAAGCCGAAGGGACTGGCGCGCTGCGACCACAACGGATCGGTCAGCACGTTGAGGCCGGTGCTCTGGATCAGCACCGTCGCATGGCCGACCAGGGTGGCGCGCAGGCCATCCACGCGCGGCGCCGGCACAATCTGTTTGCCCGGAACTTCGGCAGGCCAGGGCACCGAGGTTTCCTTGAAGCGCCAGCGCAGCAGGTCGCGCAGGCCGCGGTCGGTACTCGGATGGTCGGGATTGAAGAAACGCTCGCCGTCGAAATGGTCGCTGCTTGCGCCGGAGTAATACGGGTTCTTGGCCATGCCGCATTGTGCCGCAGCCGGCGCGGCTGCGGGCATGACCGAAGTCACGCCGGATCAGACTTTTCCCGCCCCCTGCAACGCGGCGTATTCATCGTCGTTGAACAGGCGCGAACGCACCAGGAAGCGCACGCCTTCGCCGTTCTCCAGCGAGAACATGCCGCCGCGGCCTTCGACCACGTCGATGATCAGCTGGGTATGCTTCCAGTACTCGAATTGCGACGGGCTGATGTAGAACGACGCGTCGCCGATCTCGCCGAGCTTGACGTCGCGGTCGCCGACGATGAAATCGCCGACCGGGAAGCACATCGGCGAGGAACCGTCGCAGCAGCCTCCGGACTGGTGGAACAGCAGTTCGCCGTGTTTGGCGCGCAGCTTGTCGATCAGGCGCAGCGCCGGAATCGTGGCGATGACCTGGCGCGTGTCGGGCGGCGCCTGCTCGGGTGGTGTCGTGGAAGTGGTGTTCATCGTGGTGCGCAAAAAAGAAAGGCGGCCTCCTTGCCGCCCGGAGGGGAAACCTTGAATCAGAAGAAGCCGAGCTTCTTCGGCGAGTAGCTGACCAGCAGGTTCTTGGTCTGCTGGTAGTGGTCGAGCATCTGCCTGTGGTTCTCGCGACCGATGCCGGACTGCTTGTAGCCGCCGAACGCCGCGTGCGCCGGATAGGCGTGGTAGCAGTTGGTCCACACGCGCCCGGCCTGGATCGCCCGGCCCATGCGGTACAGGCGCGACGCGTCGCGGCTCCACACGCCGGCGCCGAGGCCGTACAGGGTGTCGTTGGCGATCGACAGCGCTTCGGCTTCGTCCTTGAACGTGGTGACGGAAACCACCGGGCCGAAGATTTCCTCCTGGAAGATGCGCATCTTGTTGTGGCCCTTGAACACGGTCGGCTTGACGTAATAGCCGCCGCTCAAATCGCCGCCGAGGTTGTTGCGCTCGCCGCCGGTGAGCACCTGCGCGCCTTCCTGCTTGCCGATGTCGATGTAGCTGAGGATCTTTTCCAGTTGCTCGCTGGAGGCCTGCGCGCCGAGCATCGTGTTCGGGTCCAGCGGGTTGCCCTGCTTGATCGCGTTGACGCGGGCGATGACTTTCTCGATGAACCTGTCGTAGATCGATTCCTGCACCAGCGCACGCGACGGGCAGGTGCACACTTCGCCCTGGTTGAACGCGAACAGGACGAAGCCTTCGACCGCCTTGTCGAGGAAATCGTCGTCCTCGGCCATCACGTCGGCGAAGAAGATGTTGGGCGACTTGCCGCCCAGTTCCAGCGTCACCGGGATCAGGTTCTGCGAGGCGTATTGCATGATCAGGCGGCCGGTGGTGGTTTCCCCGGTGAACGCGATCTTGGCGATGCGCGGGTTCGACGCCAGCGGCTTGCCCGCTTCGAGGCCGAAGCCGTTGACCACGTTGAGCACGCCCGGCGGCAGCAGGTCGCCGATCACTTCCATCAACACCAGGATCGATGCCGGCGTCTGCTCGGCGGGTTTCAGCACGATGCAATTGCCGGCGGCCAGCGCCGGCGCGACTTTCCACGCCGCCATCAGCAGCGGGAAATTCCACGGGATGATCTGGCCGACCACGCCCAGCGGTTCGTGGAAGTGGTAGGCGATCGTGTCCTGGTCGATTTCTGAAATGCCGCCTTCCTGCGCGCGAATGCAGCCGGCGAAATAGCGGAAGTGGTCGGCCGACAGCGGGATGTCGGCATTGAGCGTCTCGCGGACCGGCTTGCCGTTGTCCCACGTCTCGGCGTAGGCGAGCAGTTCGAGGTTCTGCTCGATGCGGTCGGCGATCTTGCCCAGGATGTTGGCGCGATCGGTGGTGCTGGTCTTGCCCCAGGCGTCCTTCGCCGCGTGCGCGGCATCGAGCGCCAGTTCGATGTCGTCGGCGTTGCTGCGCGGGATCGAGGTGAACACCTTGCCGGTGATCGGGGTGATGTTGTCGAAATACTGGCCGCTCTTCGGCTCGACCCACTTGCCGCCGATGAAGTTGGCGTAGCGCTGCTTGAAGATCGACGCCGGGTCGGTGGCTTGCGGCTTCGGTGCGGTTACTGCGTTCATGGCATCTCCGTTGAATGTGTTGGCGCGTTGTTCCCGATGACGGGTGCACAGCCAGTTGCAAGCGCGGTGCCAAAAAACCGCTGCTGCGACGCGTCACCGCAGCGACGATTGATTCGCCACGATTCGTTGCCGGTTCCTGTTGCATCGCGTCACACGAAGAGATTGCAAGCGTCGCGACGATGTGGTGTTAATCGGAACACCGATGCACGAGTGCTGTCGCAAACTGCGACAGGAAGGAAAGCCAGATGCAGCAGACGATGATGCCGAAGCGCCGCGTGGACCATGCGCGGCGCCTGTTCTTCGAACGCGGCATCGCGCCGACCGGCGAGGTACCGAACGCGATCCTGCAATCATGGCAGCGTTGCCAGCGCATGGGCCTGCAGGCGCTGGCGCGGCCGGACATCGAACCGGTGCCGGAAACGCGCCTGCGGCAGATGCGCGAGAGCCGCGAGAAGCTGTGGCGGCTGGCGCGCGCCGAACTCGACACCCTGGCCGGCGACGCCATCGCCACCGGCAGCATCGTGATCCTCACCGACGAGGACGGCTGGATCCTCGACGCCGAAGGCAGCAACGGATTCCTCGACAAGGCCGGGCGCGTGGCGCTGATGCCCGGCGCGTGCTGGAACGAAAGCCACGTCGGTACCAACGCGATCGGCACCGCGATCGTCGAAGGCAATCCGATCGAAGTGGTCGGCGGCGAACACTATTTCGCCCCGCACGGCATCCTCAGCTGTTCGGCGGTGCCGATCCACGATCCATTCGGACAACTGGTCGGCGTGCTCGACATCTCCGGCGACGCCAGCGTGCCGCACATGCACGCGCTGGGCCTGGCGCGGCTGGCGGTGGCGCACATCGAACACCGCTACTTCGACGAGGGCATCGCCGACACCCAACTGGTGCGCCTGCACCACGACCCGGCGCTGCTCGGCACCGCGCGCGAGGGCCTGCTCGCGTTCCGCGACGGCAAGCTGGTCGCGGCCAACCGCAATGGCCTGCAGTTGTTCGGGCTGGACCGCGGCGAACTGGGCCGGGTCAGCTACCACGCCCTGTTCGAGCAATCGCTGTCGAAGCTGCGCGACGATGGCGTGCTGGCCGACCGGCATGGCCGCCTGCTGCATGGGCGCCTGCACGAGGATGGCGACGATGCGCGCCCGCGCCGTTTTTCCTCGCGGCCGATCACCGTCTCGTCGGTCGCGCGCAATGACAGCGCGGTCGCGCCGCTGTTCGAGCCGGAGCGGGAAACCGAACTGGAACGCGCGCGGCGCGTGCTCGACGCCGGCCTGCCGGTGCTGGTGCTCGGCCAGACCGGCACCGGCAAGGAAGTGTTCGCGCGCGAACTGCACCGGCGCAGCGCGCGCGCGGGCAAGCCTTTCGTCGCGGTCAATTGCGCGGCGCTGCCGGAAGGCCTGATCGAAGCGGAACTGTTCGGCTACGAGGATGGCGCCTTCACCGGCGCGCGCAAGCAGGGCAGCGCGGGCTTGTTGCGCCAGGCCGACGGCGGCGTGCTGTTCCTCGACGAAATCGGCGACATGCCATTGGCCCTGCAGCCGCGCCTGCTGCGCGTGCTGCAGGAACGCGAGTTGACGCCGCTGGGCGGTGGCAAGCCGGTGCGGCTGGATTTCGCGCTGGTGTGCGCCACGCACCAGGATCTCGAACGCCTGATCGACGAAGGCAAATTCCGCGCCGACCTGTATTACCGCATCAACGACCATGGCGTGCGCCTGCCGGCGCTGCGCGAGCATGCCGACCGTACCCGGCTGGTGCGCGATTTGTGGGCGCGCATGGAACGGCAACAGCGCCGCCTGACGGAAGACGCGCTGGCCGCGCTGGCGGCATATCCGTGGCCGGGCAACCTGCGCCAGTTGGTCTCGTGCCTGCGCACCCTGGTCGCCTTGAGCGAACCGGCCGGCACGATCGGCCTGGACCTGCTGCCGGCCTACCTGCGCACGCCGGCGATGGAGCCCGTGCCGGCGCAGACGCCGTCCATGGCCGCGCTGGCGCTGGACGAGATGGAAACCCGCGCGATGCGCGATGCGCTGCAGGCCTGCGACGGCAACGTCGCGCACGCGGCGCGGCGCCTGGGCATCAGCCGCAGCACCTTGTACCGGCGCCTGGGCAGCGATCCTCGCGGCAGCCGGCCACCGAACTGAACCGCACCGCCACGCATCGCGCCCGCGGGCGTGGGCCGGTCCGGCGTTCGGTGCGAAAATCGCCGGTGCATCGGTCGGCGATGCGAGGGCGTGGAGCGCGCGTGTCGCGGATATTGGTAATCGAGGACGACGAAGTGACGGCGCGCGAGATCGCCGCCGAACTCGGCGTGCACGGCCTGGACACGGAATGGACGGTCGACGGCCGCGACGGCCTGCGCCGCGCCAGCGCCGGGAACTACGACCTGATCACCCTCGACCGCATGCTCCCGGGCATGGATGGCATCGACGTGGTCACCGCCTTGCGCCGCACTGGCGTGGACACGCCGGTGCTGATGATCAGCGCGCTGAGCGACGTGGACGAACGCATCCGCGGCCTGCGCGCCGGCGGCGACGACTACCTGACCAAACCGTTCGCGCCGGACGAGATGGCGGCGCGGGTCGAAGTACTGTTGCGCCGCCATCGCACCGCGGCGCAGACGCGCCTGCGCGTGGCCGACCTGGAACTGGACCTGGTCCGCCACCTCGCCCAGCGCGGCGAGAAGGTGCTCGGGCTGCAGCCGACAGAGTTCCGCCTGCTTGAATTCCTGATGCGCAATTGCGGCCAGGTGCTGACCCGCACGATGATCTTCGAGGAGGTGTGGGGCTTCCATTTCGACCCGGGCACGAATGTCATCGACGTGCACGTCGCCCAGCTGCGGCGCAAGATCGACCTGCCGGGCGCGCCGTCGCTGATTCGCACCGTGCGCGGCAGCGGCTATATGCTGGCCGCCGACTCCTGAGCACGCCGCGAATGTCCCAGCCCGCCCTTGACCTTCCCGTGCAACGCCACGCGCCGATGGCGACGGTGTCCGCGCTGCTGGCGGCGCTGCCGCGGGTCGGGCGCTCGGCGACCACCCGGCTGTTGCTGATCTACGGCGCGCTGTTCGCCGGCTGGGCCCTGCTGCTGGTCGGCGCGGTGCAGTGGGAAGCCACCCGCTACCTCAACGGCGTGATCGACCAGATGCTGTCCCAGCGCGTGCAGTTCATCGCCACGATGGAGCAGTCGCGGCTGGCGGAAATGGTCGACGTGGCCGATGCGGTCGATACCCGCGGCAGCATGCCGGTGGGCCTGTTCGCCGCCGATGGCACGCGCCTGGCCGGCAACATCCAGCACTTGCCCGCGGACCTGCCGGTCGATGGCCGCGGCCACCTGTTGCCCGATGGCGTGTGGAAGGCCGCGCGCACCGACTCGGTCCACGTGCGCGCGCTGGCGCGCCGGCTCGGCGACGGACGCACGCTGCTGGTGGTCAAGGAAAGCAGCACGATCGAAGGCCTGGGCGCGATCGTGCGCCGCACTTTGCTGTGGGGCGCGACGCTCACGCTCGTGCCCGGCCTGCTCGGTGGCTGGTGGCTGCGGCGCGGCTACTCGCGGCGCATCCGCGCATTGGCGCAGGCGACCGAACCGATCCGCCGCGGCGACCTGTCGCGGCGCCTGCCGATCAGCAAGCGCGACGACGAACTGGACCGGCTGTCCGGCGTGATCAACGCGATGCTCGACGAGATCGAGCGGCTGATGGCCGAAGTGAAGGGCGTGTGCGACAACATCGCCCACGACCTGCGCACGCCGCTGACCCATCTGCGCGCGCGCCTGTACCGCGCGCAGCAGCAGGTCGCGCAACAGCCGCAAGCCGAATTGCTCGACGCCTGCATCGGCGACATCGACGCGGTGCTGGCGCGGTTCCGCGCGCTGCTGCGGATTTCCGAACTGGAGGACCGGCGCTGCGCCTGCTTCGACGAGATCGATCTGGCCGACGTGCTGCGCCAAGTGCACGCGTTCTACGCGCCGCTGGCGGAGAACCGCGGCCAGCGCTTCGAGCTGGAAGTGCAGCCTTTGGCGCCGGTGCGCGCGGATGCGCACCTGCTGTTCGAGGCCTTGGCCAACCTGGTCGGCAATGCGATCAAGTTCTCGCCGCCCGGCGGGCGCATCCGCCTGCGCGCGGCGCCGGATGGCCATGGCCCGCGCATCGACGTGATCGACAGTGGTCCGGGCATTCCCGTCGACGAGCGCGAGGCGGTGACGCGGCGCTTCTACCGCGGCGACAACAGCCGCACCACGCCCGGTTCCGGCCTGGGCCTGTCGATCGTCAGCGCGATCGTGCGCCTGCACGGCTACGCGATGCGCATCGGCGACGCGGACGGGCAGGGCGCGCGCATCAGCCTGTTCTGCCATCCGCAGCCATGCGCCGGGCTTGATTAAGAAATTTTCATCTGGGCCGGTGCCGCTGCGTGTGAGAATCCGTGCAACGCATCATTCGCGTTTGGAAACCCACGCATGCTCGGCATCGTCAGGATCGCGCTCTCGCGGCCGTATACCTTCATCGTCCTCGCGCTGCTCATCCTGATCATCGGCCCGCTGGCCGCGCTGCGCACGCCCACCGACATCTTCCCGAACATCAACATCCCGGTGATCGCGGTGGTGTGGCAGTACACCGGGCTGTCGCCGGACCAGATGGCCGGACGCGTGACCTCGCCCTACGAGCGCGTCCTGACCACCACGGTCAACGACATCGAGCACATCGAGGCCAAGTCGATCAACGGCTTCGGCATCGTCAAGATATTCTTCCAGCCGGGGGTCAACATCGCCACCGCCAATGCGCAGGTGACGGCGGTGTCGCAGAGCGTGCTCAGGCAGTTGCCGCCGGGCATCACTCCGCCGCTGATCCTCAACTACAGCGCCTCGACCGTGCCGATCCTGCAACTGGCGCTGTCCGGCAAGGGCCTGAGCGAGCAGGACCTCGGCGACCAGGCGATAAACAACCTGCGCCCGCAGCTGGTGACGGTGCCGGGCGCGGCGATTCCGTATCCCTACGGCGGCAAGACCCGCCAGGTGCAGATCGACATCGATCCGGCCAAATTGCAGTCGCTCGGCCTGTCCGCGCAGGACGTGGCCAACACGCTGGCGGCGCAGAACCTGATCCTGCCGGTCGGCACCCAGAAGATCGGCAGCTTCGAGTACACCGTGCTGCTCAACGATGCGCCGGACGCGCTCGACGATCTCGCCAACCTGCCGGTGAAGCAGGTCAACGGCACCACCCTCTACGTCCGCGACGTGGCCCAGGTGCGCGACGGCGCGCCGCCGCAGACCAACATCGTCCACGTCGACGGCGGCCGTTCGGTGCTGATGAGCATCCTCAAGAACGGCTCGGTATCGACGCTGGCGATCGTGTCGGGGATCAAGGATCGCGTCGAGCAGGCCAAGGCTTCGCTGCCGGATGCGCTGAAAGTGGTGCCGATCGGCGACCAGTCGCTGTTCGTGCGCGCGGCGATCGGCGGGGTGGCCCGCGAAGGCATCATCGCCGCGGCGCTGACCTCGCTGATGATCCTGCTGTTCCTCGGTTCGTGGCGCTCGACGGTGATCATCGCGGTGTCGATCCCGCTGGCGATCCTCGGTTCGATCATCGCGCTCTCCGCCCTGGGCGAAACACTCAACATCATGACCCTCGGCGGCCTCGCGCTGGCGGTCGGCATCCTCGTCGACGACGCCACGGTGACCATCGAGAACATCAACTGGCATCTGGAGCAGGGCAAGG
>JAATFG010000008.1 GCA_015655355.1 Lysobacterales bacterium | reverse complement strand
TCCTTGTATTTGTCCTGCATGTCGCGGCCGGTGTCGCGCATGGTCTTGATCACCTTGTCGAGGCTGACCTTGTGCTGGCCGTCGCCGCGCAGGGCCATGCGCGAGGCGTTGATGGCCTTCACCGCGCCCATCGCGTTGCGCTCGATGCAGGGGATTTGCACCAGCCCGCCGATCGGGTCGCAGGTCAGTCCCAGGTTGTGTTCCATGCCGATTTCCGCGGCGTTTTCCACCTGCGACGGCGTGCCGCCGAGCGCGGCGACCAGACCTGCCGCCGCCATCGAACAGGCCACGCCGACTTCGCCCTGGCAACCGACTTCGGCGCCGCTGATGCTGGCGTTTTCCTTGTACAGGATGCCGATCGCCGCGGCGGTGAGCAGGAAGTCGAAGATGCGCGCTTCGCTGCTGCTGCAAAAGCGGTCGAAATAATGCAACACCGCGGGAATGATGCCGGCCGCGCCATTGGTCGGTGCGGTCACGACGCGTCCGCCGGCGGCGTTTTCCTCGTTGACCGCGAGCGCGTAGAGGTTCACCCAGTCGAGCACGGTGAGCGGATCGCGCATTGCCGCTTCCGGCCGCGACAGCAATTCGCGTTGCAGGCTCGGCGCGCGCCTCGCGACGCGCAAGCCACCCGGCAGCGTGCCTTCGTTGCGGATCCCGCGGGCGACGCAGCTTTGCATCGCGTTCCAGATTTCGCGCAGGTTTTCGCGGATTTCTTCTTCGCTGCGCCAGGCTTTTTCGTTCTCGAACATCAGTGCGGCGATGCTCAGCTTCGATTCTTCGCAGCGCGCGAGCAGTTCCTCGCCGCTGTGGAACGGATGCGGCAGCGGCGTGCTGTCGGCGACGATGCGGTCCTCGGCCGCGTCGTCGGCGTTGACCACGAAACCACCGCCGACCGAGTAGTAATCACGCGTGGCGATTTCCGCGCCGGCCGCGTCGAATGCGCTGAAGCGCATGCCGTTGGTGTGGTACGGCAATTTCTGCCGCTTGTTCATCGTCAGATCGGTTTTCTCGTCGAAGCCGATTTCGTGCGTGCCCATCAGGCGGATGCGCTTGTTCGCGCGGATGCGTTCCAGCGCGGCGGGAATCGTGTCGGGGTCGATCAGGTTCGGGCGCTCGCCTTCGAGGCCGAGCAGCAGCGCCTTGTCGGTGCCGTGGCCGCGGCCGGTGAGCGCCAGCGAGCCGAATACCTCGGCGCGGATGCGCGCGGTTTTTTCCAGCAGGCCGGCATCGGACAGGCGACGGTGGACGAAGCGCTCGGCGGCGCGCATCGGCCCGACGGTGTGCGAGGAACTCGGGCCGATGCCGATCTTGAAGAGGTCGAAGGTGCTGACTGACATGCGCGTATTCTACGCGGCAGCCCGCGCCAATCGTTGCGCGTTGCAGCTTGACCGGGAGCCCGCCGAATGGACCGCGATTCCGAATTCGTCCTTTACCAGCGCGACGACTGCCATCTGTGCGACCTGGCGCTGGACGTCCTCGCGCAGGCGCGATTCCCGGAATTCTGCAGCGTCTTCATCGACGGCGACGCGGCGCTGGAAGCGCGCTACGGCGAACGCGTGCCGGTGTTGCGCGATGCGGCCAGCGGCGCGGAGCTGGACTGGCCGTTCGGTGTCGCGCAATTGCGCGGATTCACTTCGCCTTGAGGATCACCTTGGTGTCGATCGCCACTTCGTTCGGGATGGTCTTGGTGTCGGCCCAGTCGCCGCCGCCGACGCCGAAGTCGAGGCGCTTGACCGTGGCCTTGCCGGCCAGTACCGGCGTGGCGCCCGGGGCGAAGCTGAAGGTCAGCGTCACCGGCTTGCTCACGCCGCGCAGGGTCAGGGTGCCGTCGGCCGCGTACTGGCCTTTGCCGAGGTCGCGGAACCTGCTCGCGGTGTAGTGCGCCTGCGCGAACTTGCCGACGTTGAAGAAATCGCTGCCGACCAGGGTGCCGTCGCGGTCGCTGTTGCCGCTGTTGGTGCCGGCGAGGGTGATGGCGACGTCGAGCTTGGCGCTGGCGAGGTTGGCCGGGTCGAAGCTGAAGGCGGTGACGAAACCGCCGAACTTGCCGCTGAAGGATTCGCCGTCGTAGCTGCTGGTGAAGGCCAGCGTGGAGCCGGGCTGCTGCACGTAATCGGCGGCGAAGGCCGGCGCGGCGGCGAGGGCGAGCAGGGCGGCTGCGAGAATCTTTTTCATGGTCGCGTTTCCTTATCGGGTGAAAGAAGTCATGCGCTTGAGCGTCGCATCGTGCAGGAACAGGTGGTGGTACAGCGCCGCCCCGGCGTGCAGCAGAACCAGCGCTATCAACGCCCAGAAGCCCCATTCGTGCAGGAAGTGCGCGACGTGGCGGAGGCCTTCGTCCGGCGCGACCAGCTTGGGCATGTTGAACTGGCCGAAGAACTTGAACGGGCGCAGGCCGCTGGCCGAATCGTACAGCCAGCCGGAGAGCGGAATCGCCAACGCGAGCGCGTAGATCAGCGCGTGCGTGGCGACGGCAATGGCGTGTTGCCATGCCGGCGTGTTCGGCACCGGCTTCGGCGCGCCGGCGTACAGGCGCCAGACCAGGCGCACGAGCATCAGCACCAGCACGGTGATGCCGAGCGATTTGTGCGCGGTCCAGATCCAGAAGAATTTGGGCGTCTGCCGGAACACGTGGTTGGCGATGCACAGGCCGACGACGCCGAGGCCGAGGATGAGCAGGGCGATCAGCCAGTGCAGGGCCTGGCTGACCCAGCCCCAGCGTTCGGCGGTGTTTCTGGCTGGATTTCTGGCGGTCATGGGGTAGCGGTTTCCGTTGGAGTGGATTCGGGTTCGTTGCTGTCGCCGTGGTGGCGGATCGCTTCGACTTCCAGGCGCAATTGCACTTCGTCGCCGATCATCGATTTCCACGCGTCGATGCCGAAGTCGCTGCGCTTGATCGTCGTCGTCGCGGAAAAGCCGGCGATCCTGTGGAACGGCGGCAAGGCGATGCGCTTGAGCTGGTTGAAGGTCACGTCCAGCTCGGCCTCGCGGGTGACGCCGTGCAGGGTCAGGTCGCCGAAGACATGCGCATGCTGCGCGTCGATTTGTTCGACCCGCGTGGAAACGAAATGGGCGGCGGGGAATTTCTTCGCATCCAGGATTTTCAACGCCGCGTCGTTCCATTTCGGGTCGCCGAGTTCGAGCTGTTGCAGCGGCACGCTCACGTCGAGTTGCGCGGCGCTCCAGTCGCCCGGGTCGAATTGCAGGTTGCCGTGGCTGCCGGAAACGGTGCCGAGCGATTGCGAATAGCCGTCGTGCGAGATCGCGAACAGCACGCGCGTGTGCACCGGGTCGAGCGCGTAGGTGTCGGGCGCGGCCGCATGCGCGAATGCCGGCACGGCGGCGAGGAACAGGGCGACGAGGGCGGGGAGCGGACGCATGCCGGCGATTCTAGGCGGAGCGGCCGCGACGGCGCAGCTTGCACTCGCAACAATCCGTTGCGAGGATGCCGATCGGGGCAGAATGCCGGCGCATGGGTTTCCCGCAAAACTGGTACAGGGACGTGGCTGCGGCCATTTTTGTTTGGAGTGGGGCGTGAAATTCAGCGGGTTATTCATGTTGTTCATGCTGATGGCGGTTCCGCTTCATGCGGGCGTGCCGGAAATGCCTCGGCTGCAACAGTTGTCGGTGCTCGACGGATTGCCGTCGAACACCGTGTATGACGTGGCCGAAGACCGCGAGGGCTACCTGTGGTTCGCCACCGCCGACGGGCTGGCGCGCTACGACGGCCACGGCTTCCGCGTCTGGCGGCGCGAGGACGGCCTGCGCGACAACGTGGTCGATTGCGTCTATGTCGATGCGCAGGATCGGGTCTGGATCGGCACCGACAGCGGCGGCGTGGCGATGCTCGACCGTGATCGGCGCGATTTCGTCTACACCGACGCGATCGGCGACGAGCGCATCGACACCAGCCAGGTTTGGGACGTGATCCAGACTGGCGATGGCGACCTGTGGATCGGCACCGCCGGCGCCGGTCTGTTGCGCGTGCACGATGGCCGCGCACAGCGCTTCTTGCCAAAGAGCGGCGATGTGCGCAGCCTGCCCGGCGCAGTGATCACCGAGCTGGCGCAGGATGCGCAGGGCGCGCTGTGGGTGGCGACCAACCAGGGCGCGGCGCGCTGGGACGGCACGGGCTTCGCACGCGTGGCGCAGGAGGCGACCGCTTCGCCGTACATCACCGGGCTGGTGCCGGATCACGGTGGCGGTATGTGGCTGCGTTCGGTGCCTGGTGGAGGTTTCGTCGATGCCGATGCGCGCAACAGCCATGCACAGGACTGGAAACTGCCTGCGCAGATGATGGTTTACGGCCCGATGTTGCAGGACGCCGAGGGTGGTTACTGGCTTTTCAGCAACCTCGGGCTGATCCACAAGGACGAGGATGGGCAACAGCGCGCGGTGATGTTCAGTGGCCTTACCCATGATATCGCCAACCCGCAGTTCGAGCGTGCACTGGTCGATCGAATGGGAGGCCTCTGGTTCGCTACGAGTGATGAAGGGGTGTGGTACCTGCCGTCGGATTGGCGGCGTTTTGCGGTATTCACGCCGGATATTCCCGCCGGCAAAGCGCTGGGCAATACCCAGGTTTGCGGGGCGGCGGATTCGCACAGCGGCAACATGTGGCTGGTTGGCACTACCGGCACGCTGGATGAACTGGATCCGGAAAGTGGCCGGGTTTATCCGCGCCATGTAAGCAAGCCGGAACAGGTATTCGATTCGGTGCTGGAAACCGGCGATGGCAAAGTGTGGCTGGGCGGCGCCGGCATGCTTTCGCGCTTCGATCCGTCCACCTCGAAAATGCAGACGTGGACACAGGATGCCGGCAGCGATGCCAGCCTCGGCGGCGATGCCGAGGCGATGCTCGAAGATGGCCACCAACTGCTCTGGGTCTGGCACAAGAACTACGGTTTTGAAATGCGCAACCGTGCGGGCAAGCGCGTTGGCGGCATTGCGCTCGATGATGGCCAGGGCTTGCCTCTCGGCTTGGCGTTGCAGCAGATGCGCCTGGGGCCGAGCGGTGATCCTTGGCTGGCCAGCAACGCCGGGTTGCTGGCGTGGGACAGGCATTCGCGACGCTTCCTGCCCGTTGCCGGCATTTCGCCGGGCGAAGTGGATGGATTCGATTTCGCCGAGGACGGCACGCTGTGGTTGGTGCGGATGGGCGTGGTCGAAGCCTACATGCGTGCCGGCGATGGAATGCGTCTGCTGCGTCGCGTGGGTGCCGAGGCGGGCATCCCGCAGGTGTCATTCAATGGCCTGACCGTGGATCGTCGGGGGGTGTTGTGGTTGGCCAGCCCGCGCGGTTTGGCTCGCTTCGATCCGCGGCAGTCCAGTTTCCGCATGTACGGCATCACCGACGGCTTTCCCGGACAGGAAATCCTGCAGGCGCCGCTCTCGCGCAAAGGCGATGGACGCTTGCTGGTGATCGCTTCCCACGGCGTGGTCGTGTTCGATCCGGTCGCGCTGCGGCCGTCGCGGATGCAGCCGCACCTGACCATCGATACCCTCGTCGTCGGCCATGGCAGCGAGGCGCAGCGCCTGCCGCCCGATGCGCCGTTCCGCCTCGGCTACGACAACCGCGACCTGCGCGTGGTCGCGCGCCTGCTGTCCTACGACAACGTGCGCGGGCATCGTTACCGCTTCCGCCTGCGCGGCTTCGACGACGATTGGGTCGAGATCGGCAACGACGGCGAACGCACCTTTTCGCGCCTGCCGCCGGGCAAGTACGTGCTGCAGGTGCAGGGTTTCAACGCCGACAACGTGGCGTCGTCGGTGCACGAACTGCGCTTCGAGGTGACGCCGCCGTGGTGGCAGACGTGGTGGGCGATCTGCCTGTGCGTACTGGCCGTGCTGCTGTTGTTGCTGTGGGCGGCGCTGGCGTACCGCAGGCGCTTGCGTCGCCGCCATGCGCTCAAGCTGGCCGAGGAAAAGCAACGCCTCGCCGAGCAGGCCTCGCTGGCCAAGACCCAGTTCCTCGCCACCCTCGGCCACGAAGTGCGCACGCCGATGACCGGCGTGCTCGGCATGAGCGAGTTGCTGCTCGGCACGTCGCTCGACGACAAGCAGCGCGGCTATGCCGGCGCGATCCGCAGGGCTGGCACGCATCTGCTGCGGCTGGTCAACGATGCGCTGGACCTGGCCCGCATCGAAGCCGGCAAGCTCGAATTGCAGGCCGAGGATTTCGACCTGCATGAACTCGTCGCCGGCGTCACCGAACTGATCGCGCCGCTGGCCGCGCAGCGCGGTCTCGATTTCACCGCGATCATGGCATCCGACGCGCCAGTGGCGCTGCGCGGCGATCCGATGCGCGTGCGCCAGATCCTGCTCAACCTGCTCGGCAACGCGGTCAAGTTCACCGAACGCGGCAGCATCGGCCTGCGCGTGCAGGCGCTCGAAGGCGGCGGCGTGCGCCTGCTGGTCAGCGATACCGGCCCGGGCCTCAACGCCGAACAGCAGGCGCGGCTGTTCCATCGCTTCGAGCAGGCCGAAGGCGCGCGCACCGCGGCGCGCTACGGCGGCAGTGGCCTTGGCCTGGCGATCTGCCAGGAACTGGCCGCGGAAATGGACGGACGCATCGGCGTGGACAGCGCGCCGGGGCAGGGCACGCGTTTCGTGGTTGAATTGCCTTTGCCGAACGCGCATGCACCGATTGCCGTGGCGTCCGCGCCCACGGCACCGCCGGCCGCCGCGCGTGCGCTGGACGTGTTGCTGGTCGAGGACGACTCGACCGTGGCCGAAGTGATGAGCGGGTTGCTGCAGGCGCACGGCAACCGCGTGGTGCATGTCGCGCACGGCCTGCAGGCGCTGGCCGAAGCGGCGACCGCGCGCTTCGACATCGCCCTGCTCGATCTGGACCTGCCCGGCATGGACGGGCTGCAACTGGCAAGGCAATTGCGCGGCCTCGGGTTTTCCGCGCCGCTGCTCGCCGTCACCGCGCGCGCCGACGCCGAGGCCGAGCCACAGGCGATGGCCGCCGGCTTCGATGGCTTCATCCGCAAGCCGTTGACCGGCCAGATGCTGTGGAACGCGATGAAATCGCTGCTCGGCCCGGAGTGGCAGGATGTCGATTGACGTTGTACCATTTGTTATAATCTCAACATCCCATCCAGCCGTCCAAGGAGGCAAGGCCGCCATGAAGCTGAAAATCACCTCGATCGGCAATTCCGCCGGCGTCATCCTGCCGAAGGAACTGCTGGCGCGCCTGCGCGTGGAGAAGGGCGACGAAATCCATGCGCTGGAAACGCCGGATGGCATTCGTCTGAGCCGTTACGACCCGGAGTTCGCCGCGCAGATGGCGGTGGCCGAAGAGGTCATGCGCGAGCGTCGCGACCTGCTGCGCAAGCTTGCCGACAGTTGAGTTGCCGCGATGATCGCCTGGATCACGCGCGCACTTGCCGTTGCCTTGCATGACCGTCAATTGGCCGAACATGGCGGCGGCGCTGGCGTGCGCGACGAGGCACTGCTCGAATCCGCATTGGGACGCCCGCAGCAGTTGCGGGTTTATGCTGATCCGCCGCCGGATCTGGCTGCGTTGGCAGCCAGTCTCGCTTTCGGCCTGGCACACAATCCTCCGTTCGTGGATGGCAACAAGCGCACCGCGATCGTGTCGTGCGAAGTGTTCGTGCGCCTCAACGATGCGTCGCTGCAGGCCAGCAACATCGAGTTGTATCCGGTGGTGCTGCACTTGGCCGAAGGCCTGATGAACGAAACCGAATTCGCCGACTGGCTGCGCCTGCGCCTGGTGTCGCGGGCGAAGAACAACCACGTCAACGAGCCGCGCGGGAAATACCGCGCGAAAGCCTGATTCCGCATTCGCAGGCGCGGCATCCCTGCCGCACTCGAACTCAGCGTGCGCTAAGTTCGTGCACCGCATCGACCAGCGCGGCGACGTGCTCGGGGTTCATGTCCGGCGACAGGCCGTGGCCGAGGTTGAACACGTGGCCGTCGCGCGAACCGCCGTTGCCGCGCGCGTAGCTGTCCAGTGCATGCTTGACCTGCGCGCGGATCGCCTCCGGCGAGCCGTACAGCGTGGCCGGGTCGAGGTTGCCTTGCAGCGCGACTTTCCCCTGGATGCGGCGCGCGGCTTCATCGAGTTCGATCAGCCAATCCACGCCGAGCGCATCGGTACCGCTGGCGGCGAGTTCTTCCAGATACGGCGCGTTGCCTTTGCCGAACAGGATCAGCGGCGCGCGTTCGTCGCCTTCGCCGCGTTCCAGTTCGCGCGCGATGCGCTGCAGATACGGCAGCGAGAATTCGCGGTACATCGCAGGCCCCAGCACGCCGCCCCAGGTATCGAACACTTGCAAG
>JAATFG010000003.1 GCA_015655355.1 Lysobacterales bacterium | reverse complement strand
GGTCTCCCCGACCTTCGCGCCGGCTTCGCATTCCTTGAGGATGCGGATGATCTGTTCTTCGGTGAAACGCGACTTCTTCATGCAGAGCTCCTTCGGGTGGAACTCTACTTCCAACTGGCTCGATTAAACGAGGGGACTACATCCCCGATCATGGCCAGCATCGTGGGATACATGCGCGACCATCTACCCAAAGACATGCCGGAACTGGAGCAGTTGCAGCGTTGCGCCGACTTCTTCAAGTCCGAGCATTTCGCCCAGGTTCCGCACGAGTGGCTATCCGCGCGACTCTTTGCCACGCTGAAAAGCATGGTAAAGCGCGGCGCCTACGCAAACCGCTTGGAAGCGCGAAAGCGCCTTAGCGGCGTGTTCGATGACATCAAGCACATCTCTCTGTACGCACCTTACTGCGATGCCTTTGTCATGGACACACCTATGGCGGAGTTGGTTCGTCAGCCGTCCGTCGGATTGGAGTCACGCTACGGCGTACGAGTCTTTAGTCTGAACAATTGGGATGAGTTTCTTGGTTGGATGGATGCGCTAGAAGCTGGAATGAGCGCCGAGCATCTCGCCGGGGTCGAAGCCGCCTATCCCACGCGCAGCTGATCCACCCCGCCATCAGCTAACTCAAAGCGCCGTTTTCACCGGCTCTACTCCGTTTCCACGGACGGTTGAGTTAAGGACTAGGACTGTCCTGGTTTGAAGCTCCTGCTGGATGTCTGCTTCGGATCGCTATCGGTCGTCTGCTGGGTAGAAACAACACCACTTACTTACAAGGGGTGTTGTTTCTACCCAGCTCCCCCGCATTGCCCTCACCTGCCACCTGCCGTCCTCTGCTAGCGAACTGCTCTGAGCAGTATCGCTCGATGCCCCCCCGCACATTTGCAGATAGCTAGTCGCGGAAAGCCCACTCAACCGCCTCGACAATATCGGACCACACCCCGGGTTCTCGCAAAACCGGCATTTCCTTGGCCAACACGTTACTGAGCTCCCCTCGATTCTGCTCGATCGAACGCAACACCCGGTCGGCCTGTTGATCTGGCATCTCGACGATCTCTTTCAATGCCGCACGTGCCCGCGCATGACGACGCAGGTAGCGCGATTCCTCGCGCATCTGTTCGGTCAGCGTGCGCGCCAGGATGTTGGACAAGAACGCCACATGCGGGCCGAGGTCCGGGTAGCGCCATAGCGGCCTGGCCTGCTCGGCGCCACTGAAAGCGAAGTTCGATACCACGCCATCCGGGTAGGTGGTCTGCACAGGCTCGAACGTCACGTACTCCCGTACTCCTTGCATCAAGGGTTTGGACATTTGATCCAGTACGCGCTCGTAACCGCGCCGCTCGCCGACATCGTCGGTGATGACGGCGGACACTGGCAGGATTACCGGCTCAGGAATCACTCCGTCACGTCGCAATACATCGTTGATCAGGAACCGATGCATGCGCCCGTTGCCGTCGGCCAGAGGATGGATGTAGACAAAGCCGAAGGACGCCACCGCACTGCGCATCACCGGCGATTGCCCCTGTGTCCTTTCAAGAAAAACACGCAATCCATCGAGCATCGCCGGAACGTCCTCGGCAACCGGGGCCACGTAATGCACCACCTCCTGGTAGCGTACCACCTCACCCACGAATACCGGCGATTGTCGTATCCCGAAACGCACAAGCGTGGTCCGCTCACCGAGTATCTCGCGTTGCAATTCAGCCAGCGCCGCATCGGTCAGCGGCCATTCGCCCTGGCCGGTGCGTCGTGCCATCACGTCTGCAAAACGCTGGACACGGGTCGCCTGATCAGCCTCCCCTTCAATGGCAAAACTGGCCCGGCTTTCCCGCAGCGTCATCCACGCCGCGGCCCGCATCAGCAGATCCTCGCCAAACTCGTCGGTCAATTCACCGAACAGGGCCGATACGTCCAGTTCGGCCGCCCGTACAACGGCCTCGTTCTTCACCACCATCGGGCAGAAGTCCCGTGTGCCCGGCAAGTTGTCGTTCACCCGCCAACGCTGCACCTTCACCGCACGCTCGGACGAGGCGGCCACCATCTTGGCGGGGTCGATCGCATCGACGTAGTTGCCCCCCAATCGCGCCGGCACCTGCAGCAGGGCGCCGGTCAGCCACTCGTACAGGAACGCTGCCCGACGGGCGTACTGCCCCGTCGGTTCGGCCGCAATCCACGCCTGGACGAAATCAGGGCCGGCCTGCGCAAACAGACGGGACAGGAATTCCAAATGGGGGACTTCATGGCGCAAGTGGAATTGCAGATGCGCAGCCGGCGTAGCCGCAGGCCGCATGATCTCTAGATACGTTTCCAGCCGGAAACCCTCATTGATCTCCGACGCGCGTCGCCCGCCCACTTGGCTGAGGACGGGCAATCGCCCCATCGGCTCCACCCCGTAGGTTCGGGCCAGCCATGCAGCCCCTATGGGGTCAGCGGGGAGATCACTCATCGGCGCGCTCCTGATAGGAAGGAAGGCAATTCAGCCCGCACAAAAACGTCGAAACTTGGGAGAAATGCCATCACAGGCGCTTAGAGATACACAAAAAGGATTAAAAATTCAACAAATTAGCCAAAAACGATTAAATCAGCCTTACCTAGAGTCCGGAGGAGAGCTTTGCCAATCAGTTGCCCGGCAGTTCATCCCCGGCCCCGGATGCCATGGCTCCCTCCTTCAAGCGGAGCAGCATCGCCGCCGTCCGTTTCTCACTGGCCAGCAGATCCGACCAAGCATCCATCATCTTGCAGCGCTCCTCCAGATACGAGGCCCGGTTGTAGGCTCGACGACTCTTGTTCGCCTCCTCATGGGCCAGTTGCCGCTCGATGGCATCGGCATGGAATCCCCGCTCATTGAGTTCCGTCGAAGCCAGCGCACGAAACCCGTGGATTGTCGCTTCCCCCTGGAAACCCGCGTAGGCCATGGCCTTGCGCAAACCGGACTTCGTCATCGCCTGCCCACCGCCACTGCGATGCGGGAAAAGCAGCTCACCGTTTCCGGTGAACCGGTGCAATTGAGCCAACAACTCGCGGACCTGAGGCGAGAGCGGCACCACGTGTTCCCGCCGCTTTTTCATGCGTTCGGCAGGTATCCGCCAATACTTCCGCCCATTCGCTTTCGGATCCCATGCCTCTGGATCGAACTCATTCCATCGCGCCAGACGCACCTCCTGGCTCCGCACGAAGGTATGCACGAGCATCTCCAGCGCAATCCGGGTCTCGGGATTGCCGGGATAGCGATCCAATGTCGCCAGGAAGGCACCCACCTCTCCAAACGCCATTGCGGCATGTTGACCACGCTCCGGCGGGATCAGGACATTCCGCAGATCCCGGGCTGGATTCGACACGAGGCGACCGGTGGCAACCGCGTAATTCAGTACGCTGCGTATCCGTTGCAGCAGGCGTCCGGCGGAATCGAAAGCACCTCGCCGCTCCACCTGACGTACCGTGAAAAGGATATCTGCCGGCGTCAGCTCGGCAACCGACGTGCAGCCCAGCCGAGGAAAGACATCGTTCTCCATCTGGGACATGACACTGAGCCGGTGTCCTTCCGACCAGCGATAGCCCTTCACCCTGACCCATTCCAGGCAGACGGTTTCGAAATTGTTGGAGGCGCGTGCAACGGCTTCGCGTCGTTCCGCACGTCGCGCCATCACCGGATCCTGGCCTTGGCGCAGCAAGGTACGTGCCTCATCGCGGCGTTGGCGCGCCTCCACCAGCGACACTTCAGGATAGACGCCGAACGCAATCAGCTTCTCGCGCCCGCCGTAGCGGTATTTCATTCGCCAGTAGCGACCGCCATTGGCCGAGACCTGAAGGAACAGTCCGGCGCCGTCGAAGTGCTTGCCGCACTTGGCGTTGCGAATCTGGTTTGTGTTCAACTTGTCTATTGCCACTTCACCACACCTCGTACGTCCTCAACGACGTTCGATCTTAGTGGCGGGAAGGCAAAATCAACCCCGAAAAACACCCTCCGAAGCGAGGGATTTCCTGATTAGGCTTGGGACTTAGTGAGACTACAACTCATTGATTCCATGGGGATTCACATCCTTGTGAACCCATATGTTTTCATATGAAACTTTAATCACCCTGTTGCTTCTGCAGGTGTTCCCAGCGTTCCTGTTCGTCGATGGTGCGTTCGGCGGTCAGGCGCGCTTCGAGGCGAACCAGGCCGATCTCCTCGCCCGAATCCACGCTGTAGCCGTAATCGCCGTTTTCCAGGCGCTTGAGCGTGCTGTCGATCTTGCCGATCAACTTGCGGTAGCGGTCGCGGGTGCGCAGTTCCAGCGCGTTCTCGGTTTCGCGGGTGGCACGTTCGGCCTCATCGCCGATGTCACGCACTTCTTCCTTGAGGTTCTCGATGGTCTGCTTGGATTCCTCGACCAGATCGGCACGCCACTGCAGCAGGCGCTGGCGGAAATACTCCAGCTGCAGCGGGTTCATGTATTCCTCGTCCTCGCCGGGCTTGTAGCCCTGCGGCAGGATCGGGCGGCCGCTGGCCTCGTCGGTCCGGTACGGAACGACCTTGACCGGGCCGCGCGGCGCGGGCGCCGGCGGCTTGGGGTTCTTCACGGCGACGGCCACCTTGCCGACGGGTTTGGTGACGGCAGGCTTGACGACGGCGGGAGCGGCGGGTTTTGCGATGTTCGGATTCGGGGCAGGCACGGGCTTCGCTTGATGCGTGGCCGCAGCGACCGGTGCGGGATGCGGAGCGGGCTTGGCAGCCGGCGTCGCAGCCTTGACGGGCGCAGGGGCCGGAGTGGGGGTCTTGGGAGCAGGCGTCGGGGACTTCTTCGCCGTCTTGGCGGCAGTCGCCGTCTTTACCGGCGCCGGTTTGCTGGCGGCGACGGACTTGCCAGCGGCAGGCTTGGTCGGCGCAGCCGATTTGGTCACCGGCTTTTTCGCCACGGTCGGCTTGGCGGCAGGCTTGCTCGCCACGGCCTTCTTCGCCGGCGCAGCCGGCTTCTTCGCCACCGGCTTCGCGGCGGTTTTCTTGGCGACAGGCTTCTTGGCAGGCGCCGGCGCAGCCTTCTTCGATCCGGGCTTGGCGGCAGGCTTGCTGACAGCAGGCTTCTTGGCGGCCGCAGGCTTCTTCGCGGTGGTGGTCTTGGTGGCCTTGGCGGCCGTCTTCTTGGCGGGCTTCTTTGCAGTCACTACAGCAGGTCCCTGTGAAGTCTTCCCGGCGCGGGAAAGCGGGCCTTTATAGCTTACTGCGACGGGTGCGGCAACCATTCGTGCGGTTCCGTTATCATGGCGCGCAATGATCGGCCGGTCGATGATCCTCCTGCTGCGCGGCTACAAGCGCTTCGTCAGCCCCCTGCTCGGGCCGCGCTGCCGGTTCACGCCCACCTGTTCCGAATACGCAATGCAGGCCATCGCCCGCTTCGGCCCGCTCAAGGGCAGCTGGCTGGCCGCACGCCGCATCGGCCGCTGCCATCCGCTGCATCCCGGCGGCCACGACCCCGTCCCCCCGGCTTGAAGCCGACCCGCCCGATCTTCCAACACAGGAATCCGCGATGACCTCCACCCTGATCGTCAATGCCCGCCTGGTCAACGAAGGCCGCGCCTTCGACGCCGACCTGCGCATCGAGAACGGCCGCATCGCCAGGATCGACACGCACATCGCCGCACAACCAGGCGAACAGGTGATCGACGCCGGTGGGCGCTGGCTGCTGCCCGGGATGGTCGACGACCAGGTGCATTTCCGCGAACCGGGCCTGACCCACAAGGGCGACATCGCCACCGAATCCGCGGCGGCGGTCGCCGGCGGGCTGACCAGCTTCATGGACATGCCCAACACCAACCCGCCCACGCTCACCGCCGACGCGCTGGAAGCGAAATACGCGTTGGCGAAGGGCCGCGCCTGGGGCAACCACGGTTTCTATTTCGGCGCCAGCAACGACAACCTCGAACACGTACGCACGCTCGACCCCAAGGCCGCGCCGGGCGTCAAGGTGTTCATGGGCGCCAGCACCGGCAACATGCTGGTCGACAACCCGGAAGTGCTCGACGGCATCTTCGCCAACGCGCCGGTGCCGATCATCACCCACTGCGAAGACACGCCGACGATCGATGCGAACATGGCTGCGTTAAAGGCCAAATACGGCGACGCGCTGACCGCGGACATGCACCCGGACATCCGTTCGCGCGAAGCCTGCATCAAGTCCACCCGGCTCGCGCTCGAACTGGCGCGCAAGCACGATTCGCGCCTGCACGTGCTGCACATTTCCACCGCCGACGAACTGGCCTTGTTCGAGCGCGGTCCGCTGCTCCGCGGCGATGGCACGCGCAAGCGCATCACCGCCGAAACCTGCATCCACTTCCTGCGTTTCGACCGCGCCGATTACGCCACCCTCGGCAACCTGATCAAGTGCAACCCGGCGATCAAGGACGCCAGCGACCGCGAAGCGCTGGTCAAGGCACTGATCGACGACGTGATCGACGTGCTCGCCACCGACCACGCGCCGCACACGCTGGAAGAGAAGGAAAAGCCGTACGTGCAAGCGCCGTCCGGCCTGCCGCTGGTGCAATACGCGCTGGTCGCCGCACTGGAACTGGTGCACGAAGGCAAGCTCGATGTCGAACGCGTCGTGCAGAAATTCGCGCACGCGCCGGCGCAGTTGTTCGACGTCAGGGAACGCGGCTTCCTGCGCGAGGGCTATCACGCCGACCTCGTGCTGATCGACGATGCGCCCTTCACCGTCAAGCGCGCGGACGTGCTGAGCAAATGCGGCTGGTCGCCGTTCGAGGGCCGGACCTTCCACCATCGCATCGCCGCGACCTGGGTCAACGGGCGCATGGTCTGGAACGGCAAGGAACTGCTCGGCACGCCGAACGGCATGCGCCTGGAATTCGATCGTTGATGTCGCGGCGCAGGCTTTCGCACTGGATTCCGGCTTTTACCGGCATGACGGTGCTGGTCGTTTCATCGCTGCTGCCTTGCGCAGGCTTCGCACAGGACACGCGCATCGCCTTTCCGCCATCGGTGTCGCAAGGCGCGCTGGTGTTCGGCAAGGTACCGCCGAACAGCGCGGTTGCTTACGCGAACCGCACGCTGCGGATCAGCGATTACGGCACCGTCGTGTTCGGCGTGGGCCGCGACGAGCAAGGTCCGTTGCATGTGGACGTGACGCTGGCCGACGGCAAGCGCGAACATGAAACCATCGCGGTGACGCCGCGCGACTGGCCGATCGAACACGTCAACGGCGTGCCGCCGGCGACGGTGAACCCGCCGCCTGAAATCGCCGCGCGCATCGAGCGCGAACAGGCACGGGTCGCCGCCGCGCGCCAGCGCGATGACGCGCGCATCGACTTCGCCCAGCACTTCATCTGGCCGGTGCAAGGCCGCATCAGCGGGCGCTTCGGCAATGCGCGCGAATACAACGGCCAGCCGGCATCGGCGGGCCACTCGGGCATGGACATCGCGGTGCCGCAAGGCATGCCGGTAAAGGCGCCGGCGGCGGGCATCGTCACTTTCGCCGCGCCGGATTTGTATCTGACCGGCGGCACGCTGCTGCTCGACCACGGCTACGGCGTCAGCTCGAATTTCCTGCACCTGTCACGGATCGACGTGAAGGTCGGCGACAGAGTAGAACAAGGCCAGGTCATCGGCGCGGTCGGCATGACCGGGCGCGCCACAGGGCCACACCTGCATTGGGGCATGAACTGGTTCGACGTGCGCATTGATCCGCTGCTGGTTCTTCAACGCAACTGAAGGGGAACATCATGTTGAAGTCGTCATTCTTCATCGCTGTGGCGATGACGCTTTGCGTGTCCGCGCTTGCTGCCGAGCAGAAGAAGATCACGGTTGCCGATGAGGGCGGCCCTATCACCTACATCATTCCTGCGGACGGTCCAACCGGACACTGGAAAGCAGCCAAATATGGTTCCCTCGAATACGCTGGGCGCATCATGGTTTCCGGCAAATACGAATACGGCTGGGCAACGTTCGACCCGAAAGACGAAGATAACTACGGCCAGAAATTCCTTTCATTTATTCTCGACAAGCCGAGCATCACCAAGCTGCCGTATTGGTCACGCGATGGTCAAGTCGCCGATGAACTCTTAATCAACAATCCCGATGAATTTGCCAAGGCTGTGATCCCCAAAGATCAATTGACACGACTCGAAGCACGTAAAATCAAAACCATCCACGGCACCGTGACCATCTGGGTCGAAAAATTCCAGACTACCGTCGAATGCGACCACCAGCACCACTATGCTGATTTTTCTTCGGTCGTGAACCAGACTTACCTTGCCAGCCAGCAATTTTCCGACGGCAACGGCTGTTGAATCAAAACCGCGTCAACCGCCATGCACGATGGATGCGCGCATCGCGTTCGTAATCCGGCGGAATCGTCGACGGCGTGATCTCCTCGCAACGCGCGAACGCCGCAACGCCGGCTTCGTCCAGCTTGAAGCGACGGAAGTTGTTGCTGAAATACAGCACGCCATTGCCCGACAAGCGCGCCACGCACGCGCGCAGCAGGCGTACATGCTCGGCCTGCACGTCGAAATCCTCGGCGCGCTTGGAATTGGAGAACGTCGGCGGGTCGCAGAAAATCAGGTCGTATTCGCCCTGCTCCGCTTCCAGCCAGCGCAACGCATCGGCCATCACCAGCTCGTGGTTCGCGCCGGCCACACCATTGAGCGCCAGATTGTCCGCGCACCATTGCAAGTAGGTAGCCGACAAATCCACGCTGGTCGTGCTCGCCGCTCCCGCCACCGCCGCCTGCACCGAGGCTACGCCGGTGTAGCAGAACAGGTTGAGGAAGCGCTTGCCGCGCGCCTCGCCCGCCATCCGCTTGCGCAGCGGGCGATGATCGAGGAACAGGCCGGTATCGAGGTAATCGAACAGGTTGACGCGCAGCTTCGCGTGGTTTTCGACGACCGTGACGAACTCGTCACGCTGCTCGAAACGTCCGTACTTGGAACCACCCTTGCCGCGCGAACGCGACTTGATCGCGACCTGCTCCTTCGGCACGCCGAACACTTCGCGCGCGGCGGCGAGCAGATCGCCGAAGCGGCGGCGCACGTCGTGTTCGGGAATCGTCGCCGGCGCGGCGTATTCCTGCACGTGCAAAAATATTTTGCCGCTGCCGGCTTCGGTGTAGACGTCGATGGCCGCCGAATATTCCGGCAAATCCGCGTCATACGCACGATAACAGGTGACGCTTTCGCGCTCGCGCCACGACTTCAACTTCTTCAGATTCTTGCGCAGGCGATTGGCGACCATCTGCGCGCCTTCGCTCAATTCGCGCGGCTCGCTGCTTTCAGGCTTCTTGAACAAAACCGGATCGACCACAATCAGCGCGCACTCGATCGCACCGTTGAACATCTGGTATTTCTTCGCTGCGCGCAGGCCGCTGGCGCGGGCCAGTTCGTCGTTGCCGCACAACAGGCTGGCGCGCCAATCCGGCGCAGCGGCTTTCAGCGAATTGCCGAGCAGTCGATACAACTCGGCATCGGCGGCGAGACGCTCGTCGTACGGCGGATTGCACACGACCAGACCGCGCTCGACCGGCTTGCCGTCCACGTCGATCGGCTCGATCTGCGCGATGTCGCGCGTCTCGAATTGCAGCAAGCCGGCGAAACCGGCAAGCACCGCGTTTTCCTTCGCGCTGCGGATCGCGCGCGCATCCAGATCGCTGCCGAAGAACACCGGCTTCAGCGCGGCCATGCCGGCCTGTTCGCGCTGCACCGCGTTGGCGTGCAATTCGCGCCATTGCTTGGTGTCGAAACCGAGCCAGCGCGTCGGCAAGGCATTGCCATGTCGCTGCAGGCCCGGCGCGACGTCGGCGGCCATCAACGCGCCTTCGATCAGCAAAGTGCCGCTGCCGCACATCGGATCACGCAGCGCGCTGCCATCGTGGTACAGCTTCGGCCAGCCGCCGCGCATCAGCACCGCGGCGGCGAGGTTTTCCTTCAGCGGCGCTTCGTTCTGCTCCTTGCGCCAGCCGCGGCGATGCATCGGCCCGCCGGACACGTCGATCGAAATCGTCGCGCGCCCTTTGCGCAGCGAAAGATTCACGCGCACGTCGGGATTCTCGACGTCGACGCTTGGCCGCGGCAAGGCGAAATCGCGGAAGTGGTCGACGATGGCGTCCTTGATTTTCTGCGCGGCGAAACGCGAATGAGTGATCGCCTCGCCGCTGACGTGCGCATCGACCGCGATGGTCAGTTCGCTGGACAGATGCTGCTGCCAGTTCAACGCGTACACGCCGTCGTACAGCGCCTGCTCGTCGGGGCAATCGAAATCGCCGACCGGCCACAGCACGCGCGATGCGACGCGCGACCACAGCACCGCGCGCTGCGCGTCGATCGGTTCGCCTTCGACGTTGACCCCGGAAATGGTCGCGGTGGCTCTCTGCGCGCCGAACGCCAGCAACTCGTCGGCGAGCAGGTATTCGAGGCCCTTGGCGCAGGAGACGAAGAATTTCATTGCAATGATTCGAGCAATTCGGCAAACGCCTGCGCCGACGTCGCGACGTGATCGCTCAGGCGGTGCGAATCGTTGACCAGCAACAAGCGGTCGCGGCGGGGATGCGACCACGCGACGACATCGCCGGCCGGGATCAGTTCGTCGTCCCAGCCGTGGATGACCGAAGTCGGCACCTCGGCCGCGCGCAACTGGTATTGCGGGTCTTTGCCGAGGCCGATCGGCGGCGCCATCAGGAACAGCGCACGCACCGGCACCTGCAGCGAGACGATGCCGGAAATCCACGCGCCCAGGCTCGAACCGGCGAGCACCAGCGGGCCGTTCTCCGCCGCCGCCTGCGCGCGTTCCAGCAAGCGCTGCACGCGCGCCGGCACGTTGCCGAGTTCGCCGATGTCGCGCTGCGCGTCGAAGCCGGTGTAATCGGGACGTTCGTGGCTCCAGCCGAAGCGCTCGGCCACGTCGGCCAGCGCCGTCACCTTGGTCGCGTCCGGGCCGCTCTCGAAGCCGTGGGAGAGAATGCAATGGCCACGGCTCATGCGGCGGCGATCCTTGTGGTTTGCGGGGTGGCGAATGTTAGCATCCGCCAACGCCCCACCCTGCCGCGCACACCGATGCTGGTCGAACCGCTGCCTTACGAACACAAGCTGCAAACCCGGCCCATCGACCGGATCGACACGGTCGTCATCCATTGCACCGAACTGCCCGACCTGGCCAGCGCGCGCGAATACGGCGAACGCGTGCTCTATCCGAGCGGCACCGGCAACAGCGGGCATTACTACATCGACCGCGACGGCAGCGTGCACCGCTACGTCGAGCCAACCTGCATCGCCCACCACGTGCGCGGCTGGAACGAGCGCAGCATCGGCATCGAGCTGGTCAACACCGGCCGTTTCCCCGACTGGCTGGCGAAAGGCCGGCAGGAAATGACCGAGGCCTATGCCGACGCGCAGGTCGCCGCGCTGGTGCGCCTGCTGCACGACCTGCAACTGCGCATGCCGAAGCTGCGCTTCATCGCCGGCCACGAGGACCTCGACACCGAGCGGGTGCCGGCCAGCGACGACGACAGCGTGCCGGTCGCGCGCAAGATGGACCCGGGCCCGCTGTTCCCGTGGACACGGGTGCTGAAGGACGTGAGCCTGGAGCGGTTGAAGCCCTGATCCCCTCGCCCGATCCCTCCTCCGCCAGCGGGAGAGAGGGAAAAATCGTGGGCCGGTATAATCGCGGTTCCACTTCGCCGGAATTGCCACCGTGTCGCCCGACCACGCCCCCGCCCACGAGCTCGTCGAACTGCTCACGCTCGAACGCCTCGAAGAGGACCTGTTCCGCGGCCAGAGCCGCGACATCGGCACCAAGTACGTGTTCGGCGGGCAGGTGCTCGGCCAGGCGCTGTCCGCCGCGCAGGCGACGATGGATGCCGGCAACGGCCGCCTGTCGCATTCGCTGCACGCCTACTTCCTGCGCGCCGGCGACATCGATGCGCCGATCGTCTACACCGTCGACCGCACCCGCGACGGCGGCAGCTTCTCGGTGCGCCGGGTCACCGCGATCCAGCACGGCAAGGTGATCTTCTTCTGCGCCTGCTCGTTCCAGGCCGAAGAGGATGGCGTGCAGCACCAGGCGCCGATGCCCGAGGTGCCGCCGCCGGAGGACGTGCCGCCGACGCAGATTTCCGCCGAGGAACTGGCCAAGCTGCCGCCGAAGATCCAGCGCTGGATGAACCGCAGCGGCCCGTTCGAATTCCGCCGCGTGCATCCGCGCAACGAACTGAACCCGCAGCCGCAGGCGCCGGTGCAGAAGGCGTGGTTCCGCCTGGGCGAAAGGGTCGAAAGCGATTCGCCGGCGCTGCAGCGCGCGATGCTTGCCTACGCCTCGGACTTCGGCCTGCTCGGCACCGCGACCTATCCGCACGCGATCAGCTATTACCAGCCCGGCGTGCAGATGGCCTCGCTCGACCACGCGATCTGGTTCCATCGCCCGTTCCGGGTCGACGACTGGCTGCTGTATTCGATCGACAGCCCCAGCGCGCAGAGTTCGCGCGGGCTGGCGCGCGGACAGATCTTCAACCGCGCCGGCGAACTGGTCGCCAGCGTGGCGCAGGAAGGCCTGATCCGGGTAACCGAAACGAAGGCCTGAGATGCGCCAGATCTTTTCCAGCCAGCGCGTCGAAACCACCGAAAGCGTGGCGCAATTGTTGCGCGAGGCCGGCATCGAGGTGGTCGTGCGCAACGGCCAGTCGTATCGCGGCAAGCTCGGCGGCGGCTTCAGTTTTTCCGAACCGAAGCCGGCGAACCAGCAGCCCTCGGTGTGGGTGCGTTTCGCCGACGACCAGTTGCGCGCGCGCGAACTGCTGCGCGCGCAGGGCCTGCTCGACAGCACCCGGCCGGAGCAGCGCGAAAGCTACGCGATGGGACTTGCGTACAACGAGGACGCGCCGAAGCGTTCGTGGGCGTGGCGCATCCGCCTGATCCTGCTGGCGGTGATCGCGGCGGTGGCGATGCTGATGTGGCTGCATCGGCCCGCACCGCCGAAACCGGTCTATCTGCCGCCGACCGACAACACCCTGGCGCCGGACGAAGAGCGCGTGCCGATCCATTTCGAGCACGTCGCACCGGCGAAAAAATGATCCCCGAAGAAAAAGCCCGCGAATGCCGCGGGCTTTTTCGTATCGCATTTACTTCGCCGCCGGCGCATCGTCGTCCATCGGCGGACGATGGTCATGCGCACCGCCAAAGCCCGGATGCGGGCCGAAGCCACGATGGAACCGTTCTCCATCGAAGCCGGGCTTGATCGCCTCGAACTCCGCCTTGCTCAGCACGCCGTCGTGGTTGCTGTCGGCCTTGGCGAACGCCTCGTCCAGGTGCTGCTTGCGGATCAGCTCGAAATCGGACTTGTCGACGAAGCCGTCGTGGTTGGCGTCCATCTTGTCGAAGCGTTCCTCGAAGCGCTTGTCATCGGCGGCCTTGGCTTCTTCCTTGCTGACGCGGCCGTCACCGTCGGTGTCCAGCTTCTTGAAGAAACCGAAACCGCCGTGTTCGCCGGCATGCTGCTTCCAGCCGGCGTGCAGTTCGTCCTTCGACAGCTTGCCGTCGTGGTTCGTGTCGAGCGCGTCGAAATGCGCGGCGAGGCCGGGGAATTTCGCCGCTTCGGCCTTGTCGACGAAACCGTCGCCATTGGCATCGAGCTGCGGATGCGCCGGCTTGGCGGCGTCGGTGGTCGGGGTGGTATCTGCCGCCACGGCGACGCCGGCAGCGGACAGGGCGAGCAGGACGGCCATCACCAGCAGGTTGTTCTTGCGCTTCATCGGGCACCTCGTTGAACAAGCGTGTGGACGTGGCCGGGATTGACCACTTGCGGGTGAAAACGTCGCCCGCTGCGGGCGGTTGACAGCCACGCGGAGGGATTCAGCGGACAGACACCGAATGTTGACCGCCGCCACGGAGCGGACCGGGCGGCGGAACACGTCGTGAATCCATCCGTGGAGGCTTGTCGAAAACATCCATGTTTTCGACGGTCCTGCCACCCGGTCCGCTCCATGACGCCTGCCTGGCAGGCGTCTCAGCACCCGAGACGCGACGGCGTTATCCTCGCGCCATGGGCAACGACGCCAACCATTCCACCGACGACATGCGCCTGTTCCACACCGGCGAGCATCCGTGCGGCTACTGGCCCGAACGCAGCGCGCGCGACCTCGTGCTCGACCCGCGCGACCCGCGCCTGCCCGGCTTCTACGCCACCGCGCTGGGCTGGGGGTTCCGCCGCAGCGGCGACATCGTCTACCGCCCGCATTGCCGGCAGTGCCACGCCTGCATGTCGGTGCGCATTCCGGTCGCCGATTTCGTTCCCGACCGCAGCCAGCGCCGCTGCGCCGCGCGCAACGCGCGCATCGTCTCGCGCATCGTCCCGGCCGAACGCAGCGACGAGCACCTCGCGCTGTACCAGCGCTATCTGAAGGCACGCCACCCGCACGGCGGCATGGACGACCACGGCGAACACGAGTTCGACCAGTTCCTGATCGGGACCTGGTCGGAAAAGCGTTTCCTCGAATTGCGCGACGAAGGAAAACTGGTCGGCGTCGCCGTGACCGACCTGGTCGCCGACGCGATGTCGGCGGTGTACACCTTCTACGATCCGGACTACGCCGATCCGATTCACGGCGGCAGCGCCAGCCTCGGCACGCTGGCGATCCTGCGCCAGATCGAATGGGCGCGGCGCGACTACCGCGCGCACCTGTACCTCGGCTACTGGATCGACGGCCACCACAAGATGGACTACAAGCGCCGCTTCAAGCCGCTGGAAATGTTCGATGGCCGCGGCTGGCGGCCGTTCGAGGCCGGCGAAGAAGGCTAGCGCTTGCCGAAGCCGATCGTCGCATCGCTCTGCGCGGAGACGATCATGCGGATCATCGTGCTCGGCACCATCACTTCGATCTGCACGTCCTTGCCCTCGGCGTTCTTGCCGGTGAGGGTCATCTCGGTGAAAACGCCGCCGGTATCGATTTCGCTGCACAACAGGTGAGGACCGCCGGGTTGTTCGACCAGGTACGGCTTGATCAGGTCGCCCAGCACTTCCAGCGCCTGCGGGAAGAAGAACACCGCGTAACCGACCGCTCCGTTCATGACGTTCTCGCTGCTGATGCCCCCTCTCCCGCGCCTGCGGGGGAGAGGGTTGGGGTGACGGGGATTTTTATTCCAGTTCGATCTTGATCGCGGCAGCGGCAGCGCGCGAGGTTGCCCGCGCCGCGTCGATGCTCGCACCGAGCGCCAGCGTCACGCCAACGCGGCGCTGGCCTTCGACGCGCGGCTTGCCGAACAGGCGCAGCGCGGTGTCGGGTTGCGTCAGCGCGGCCTCGACGTTGGAGAATTTCGGCACGCCGTGGCCTTGCGCCAGCATCGCGGTCGAAGCGGCGAAACCATGCGGTTTGATCGCCGGGATCGGCAAACCGAGGATCGCGCGCGCATGCAGCGCGAATTCGCTGATGTCCTGCGAAATCAGCGTCACCAGGCCGGTGTCGTGCGGACGCGGCGAGACTTCGCTGAACCACACTTCGTCGCCCTTGACGAACAATTCGACGCCGAACAAACCCCAGCCGCCCAAGTCGTCGATGATCTTCTCCGCGATCTCCTGCGCGCGTTGCAACGCCAGTGCCGACATCGGCTGCGGCTGCCAGCTTTCGCGGTAATCGCCGTCCTTCTGCCAATGCCCGATCGGCGCGCAGAACGTGGTGCCGCCGACGTGGCGCACGGTAAGCAGGGTGATTTCGTAGTCGAAGTCGATGATGCCTTCGACGATGCAGCGGCCCGCCCCGGCGCGGCCGCCGGTCTGCGCGTAATCCCAGGCCTTGTCGATGTCCGCCTCGCTGCGCACCACGCTCTGGCCCTTGCCCGACGACGACATCACCGGCTTGATCACGCACGGCAGGCCGATGGCGGCGACGGCGGCGCGGTATTCGTCCAGCGTGTCGACGAAGCGGTACGGCGAGGTCGGCAGGCCGAGCGTTTCGGCAGCGAGGCGGCGGATGCCTTCGCGGTCCATCGTCAAGCGCGCCGCGCGTGCAGTGGGAATCACGCGCTGGCCTTGCGCTTCCAGCTCGACCAGTGTCGGCGTGTGGATCGCCTCGATCTCGGGGACGATCAGGTGCGGCTGCTCCTGCGCGACCAGTGCCTTCAGCGCGGCCGGGTCGAGCATGTCGAGCACGTGCGCGCGGTGCGCGACCTGCATCGCCGGCGCGTTGGCATAGCGGTCGGCCGCGATCACTTCGACGCCGAAGCGTTGCAGTTCCAGCGCGACTTCCTTGCCCAGTTCGCCCGAACCGAGCAGGAGGACACGGGTGGCGGACGGGGACAGTGGAGTACCGAGCGTGGTCATGGGCGGAGAATCTGAACGGGAAGGCGGTCATTGTCGCCGACGAACGGTCTTGAAATTTGATATCAATTTGATATCTTTCTTTCGAACCCTCGGATCACTCCACCCAAAGGCCGCCACCATGAACGACCCTGCCGTCAACAAGAATGCCGTCAAGGAAATCCCGCTGCGCTCCCTGCCCGGCATCCCCTATTTCATCGGCGTGCTGGTGCTGGCTGCGCTCGCCATCTGGCTGGTCGCCACCGGCATCGGCCCGGACCCGGACAATGCCGGCGCCGCCTCGGTCGGCCGGATCGTCGCCGGCATCGTGCTGGCCATCCTCGCCTTCCTCAGCCTGATCGGCCTGTACGGCGTGCAGCCGAACCAGGCGGTGGTGCTCAGCCTGTTCGGCCGCTACATCGGCACCGTGAAGGACACCGGCCTGCGCTGGAGCAATCCCTTTTACTCGAAGAAGCGGGTCAGCCAGCGCGTGCGCAACTTCGAGAGCGGCAAGCTCAAGGTCAATGAACTGGAAGGCAGCCCGATCGAAATCGCCGCGGTGATCGTGTGGCAGGTGGTCGATGCCAGCGAAGCGGTCTACAACGTCGACGACTACGAGAGCTTCGTCCACATCCAGTCCGAATCCGCGCTGCGCACGATGGCCACCAGCTACCCCTACGACCAGCACACCGCCGGCCAGATCGCGCTGCGCAGCCACGCCACCGAGATTTCGCAGCACCTCAAGGACGAACTGGCCGAACGCCTGGCCAACGCCGGCGTCGAAGTGATCGACGCGCGCATCAGCCACCTCGCCTACGCGCCGGAAATCGCCCAGGCGATGTTGCAGCGCCAACAAGCCAACGCCGTCGTCGCGGCACGTTCGCAGATCGTCGCCGGCGCCGTGGGCATGGTCGAAATGGCTTTGGCCGAGCTGGAAAAGAAGGGCGTGGTGAACCTCGACGAGGAACGCAAGGCGCAGATGGTCAGCAACCTGCTGGTGGTGTTGTGCGGCGACCGCGCGACCCAGCCGATCGTCAACGCCGGCACGCTGTACTGACGGGAGAGCCACGATGAACCTCCTGTACGCACCGGCAGTCGTTGCCATCGTGATCGTGGTCGCCGTGCTGGCCCACCACCGCCACAAGGCCGGCAAGGACTGACCCGGCAATGGCCGAGAAGAAAGCCTATCCGCTGCGCATCAGTGCCGACGTGATCAACGCCGCGCAGCGCTGGGCCGACGACGAATTGCGCAGCCTCAACTCACAGATCGAATACGTGTTGCGCGACGCGCTGCGCAAGGCCGGGCGCCTGCCTAAACCCGAAAACGATTCCGATAACGGAGAAGAACCATGAGCACCGACACGCGCTGGACGTACCTGGTCATCGATCTGCCCGCCTCCTTGTGGGGCAACGTCAAGGCGGAGGCCTTGCAGGAAGAACTCAACAAGCAAGGCCGCCAAGGATGGGAACTGGTGAACTTCGTCATGTCCACTGGCGTGATCCCCGGCAAGGCCGTCTTCAAGAAGGAAGCCTGAACATGCCGCGCCTCTTCCTCACCCTCGTCCTGTCCTGCCTGACCATGATCACCCTCGCCGCCGAACCCCCTGAAAAAACCGCGCACGCCTTCCTCGACAAGCTCGACGCCGGCGACTACGCCGCCGCCGAGACGATGCTCGACGCGCGCATGGCCGCCGCGCTGCCGGTCGAAAAACTCAAGGCCGTCTGGGAAAGCCTGCCGCAGCAGATGGGCACGCCGAAAGGCCGCGGCGAAACCCGCACCGCCAGCGCCCAGGGCATGCCGGTCGTCGTGACCCGGCTCGAATACGCCCAGGGCGCGCTGCTCGCGCAGATCGCGGTCGATGCGGACGACAAGATCGCCAGCCTGTTCTTCCGGCCCGCGCCGGTCGCCACCGCCGCGCCCGCGGTTCCGGCGGACGCGAACTTCAGCGAGATCGATTTCGCCGTCGGCAATTTGCCCGGCACGCTGACGCTGCCGAACGGCACGGGGAAGTTCCCCGCCGTCGTGCTCGTCCACGGTTCTGGCACACAGGATCGCGACGAAGCCATCGGCCCGAACAAGCCTTTCCTCGACATCGCCCACGGCCTGGCCGCGCAAGGCATTGCGGTACTGCGCTACGACAAGCGCACGAAGGCGCGCCCGCAGGATTTGGCCAGTCGCGATGACTACACGATGGACGACGAAACCACCGACGACGCCGTCATCGCCATTGCCGAACTGGCCGGCGATCCGCGCATCGACGACAAACGCATCTTCGTGTTCGGTCACAGCCAGGGCGCCATGCTGGCACCACGCATCCTCGCCGAATCCGGAAAGGCCGCCGGCGCAGTGATGCTGGCCGCGCCGGCGCGGCGGATTCTCGACGTGCTGTCCGAGCAAATTCATCGCCAATTCGCCGCTGACGGCTCGGTTTCCGCCGAAGAACAAAAACAGCTCGACCAGTTGAGCCAGAAGATCGCCATCATTCGCGGCAAGGACGAATTGACCAGCGCGGACACCTTGCTGGGCGCTTACATGCATTACTGGCGCATGTTCGACGCCGTGGATCCGGTCGCGGATGCAAAATCCTCGAAGCAACCCCTGCTGCTATTGCAAGGCGAGCGTGACATCCAGGTCACCGCACCGGACTGGCAGCTCTGGCAACAGGCGTTTGCCGACAGCGAGCGCGTGACGATCAAGCATTACCCGGCGTTGAGCCACATCGGCATTGTGGGCGAAGGCACCCCCGCCGATTACACCACGCCCGGCCACGTCGATACGCAGCTTATCGATGATGCGGCCGCATGGATCAAGGCGCACTGACATGGCCAAGCCCACTGCCTCGACGCAGGAATTCGAACTGCCATCGGTGCCGCCTGCGGCATGGATGCTGCTGGTCGGCCTCTGGCTGGCGGTGCTGGCGTGGAGCTATCTGCGCCCATCGCCACAACACTGGACGGCGACGTATTCGTGGTCATGGGTGGTACCGATCTTCGCCTCCGCGCTGATCGTGGTCGGCCCGTTCGTGTGGATGCAGCGCCGCCGCATCGAAATCCGCGACGGGCAGTTGCGCATCGACGCCGGCATCCGCACGCGCAAGTTCGACATCGCCGCGTTCGACCTCGACAAGGCACGCATCCTCGACCTCGGCGAACACACCGAATTCAAGCCGCTGCTGAAACTCGGCGGCGTCGGCCTGCCCGGTTTCAAGGCGGGCCGTTTCCTGCTGCACAACCGCAGCCGCGCGTTCTGCCTGCTGGTCGGTACCGAAAAGGCATTGCTGTTGCCACTGCGCGAGAGCCCGGACCGGAAAGAGAAGATCCTCCTGCTCAGCCCGTCGCAGCCGCAGAAACTGCTGGCATGCCTGCGCGAACGGCAAGCCGATTCGTCGCGCTAGACTTGCGCGCATGCCGAATCGACAACTGCACACGCTGGTCAACACGCCCGACATCGAACTGTGGCCCGCATGGCTGCTGCGCGCGCGCGGCAACCACGATGCACGTACGCTGGCGCAGGCCGACTGGCTGCTGCGGCGCAAGCGCGACGGGCGCTATCTGGCGGCGTATTCGACGCGTGGCCTGTTGCCGCTGCTGCCGCGCTGGATGCGGGGCGTCGATGCCTGCGCCGCACTGGATGCGGTGTCCGCGTCGCCCCACGACGACGCACGGCTTGCGCCAACCACGCTGCCGCTGGAACGCCTGCAGGCACGCCTCGACCTGCTCGGCCTCGATGCCGACGACTACGAAGCGCGCACCGGGCTGGAACTGATCGCCGAACCGGCCACGCTCGCGCTGGCCGGTTTCGACCGTTATCGGCGCCCGCTGTGGCTGACCGGGGACGCCGGCCGCGCATGGTCGAAGATGCGCGCGTCCGCCGCGGCGCAAGGCATCGTGCTCGACGCGATTTCCGGCTACCGCAGCCACGATTACCAACTCGGCATCTTCGAGCGCAAGCGCGCGCGCGGGCAGACGGTCGCGCAAATCCTCACGGTGAACGCCGCGCCCGGCTACAGCGAACACCACAGCGGCCGCGCGCTCGACATCGGCACGCCGGGCGAACCACCGGCTGAGGAATCGTTCGAGAACACCGCCGCATTCGCGTGGCTCGTGCGGCATGCCGGCGATTTCGGCTTCCGCATGAGCTATCCGAGGAATAACGCCAACGGCATCGTGTACGAGCCGTGGCATTGGTTTTACGAACGCTAGTCCTGCGAGCGGTTCGTTTTCGCCCCGGTGACGTCCTGGCCTTCGCCGTCGGCGATGCGCCACAGGTACAGGCTGGCATAGGTTCGGTACGGGCCCCACTTCTCGCCGCGCGCCTTCAGTTCCTTGGGCGCCGGCATTTCATCGAGCTTGTCGACGCGCTGCGCGCCCTTGCGCACGCCGAGATCGTCGACCGGCAGCACGTCCGCGCGGCCGAGGCGGAACATCAGCATCATCTCCACCGTCCAGCGGCCGATGCCGCGGATCGGCGTGAGCGCGGCAACGATTTCGTCCTCGTGCATGAAACCCATGCGGCGCAGGTCGGGAATCTCGCCGGCGGCCTCGCGCGCGGCCAGGTCGCGCAGCGCCAGGGTCTTGTTGCCGGACACGCCGCAGGCGCGCAGTTGCGCGTCATCGATGCGGCCGAGCGTGTCGAAATGCAGGCGCGTGCTGCCGATCGCGGTTTCGACCCGACCGACGATCGTCGAGGCCGCCTTGCCGGAAAGCTGCTGGAACAGGATCGCGCGCGCCAGCGCATCGACCGGATCGAAACTCTGCTTCCAGCGCGACTCGGCTTCGATGTAGCCGACCTTCTTCATCCACGCGCCGAGCTTGCGGTCGCGCCTGCTCAGGTAATCGTAGGCCGCTTCGGTATCGAAGCCACGGGCATGTCGGGTCATGTGCGCGATGTTAGCAGCGATGCGTAATGCGCAATATCCGAAGCTTGCGATGCGGTGCCCCCTCCCCTCGCGGGAAGAGGTGGATGGGATCAACTGCGCACCGCGTCGATCGCCCACAGCCCCCAGCCGATGATCATCAGCATGCCGCCGACCGGCGCCAGTGCGGTGCCGGTGCCGTGGATGGCGTTGAAGGCCAGCGAACCGGAGAAGAACACCGTGCCCAGGGCAATGCCGAACAATGCAAGCCTGCCGACCAGGCGCGTGGTGCCGGTCGCCAGCGCGGCCAAGCCGATGCCGTTGCCGAACAGGTACAGCGAGGCGGTTTGCAGCTGTTCCTGGCTCATTGGCGTGAGTCCGGCGTGCGCGGCGTAGGCGGCCAAGGCGATGCCGGCGGCGGCGAACAGGCCGCCGATGCAGGCAGTGGGCGAGGGTTTGCGTTGGCGGCGGTCGTAGAACATGGCCGAAGTGGGCAGGAAGGATCGGGATGGCTGGGCCGGCGGTGGCCCGCGGCAATCGGCTTCCTGCCGTTATCCATCGATATGTAGCGCACAAATGCGAAGCGCCGCAAGCTGCGGCGCTTCGGAATGTCCGGTTGTGTGGGCGCGGTCGCAGAATTGCGCCGCGCATCCGTGCCATTTACTGCTTGATGGCCCAGTACACGTCGAACTGGCCATCGGCGGTGAACGACTTGTCCACGCCGGCCTTCCACGATTCGTACGGGCGGTCGGCGACTTCGTAGCCGTTGGCCATCGCCCAGGCGCGCACCGAGTTGCGCACGTTGTCCAGTTCGGCCATGTAGCCGGTGTAGCTGGCGTTGACGGCCTTGTGCGCGGCCACGTGCGCGTACTTGACCGGCGAACCGCCGGGGATGCTGACCTTCAGCTCGCCCGCATCGGCGGCGACTTCGGCCGGAGCCGCGGCGTCGGCATCCGGCGCGCTGCCCTTCTTGCGGACCGGCACGGCGACGTCGAACGCGTACTTGTCCTGGCCGAAATCGGTGGTGACGATGCGCACCGGGCCGGCGACTTCGATGCCGGGGTTGGCGGCGATCGCGCGATTGATCCATTCCTGGTTGGCGTTGATGGAACCCTTGATCGCGTCGGTGTTGCGGTCGATGTTGCCGGCGGTCACGTACAGGACGTCCTCGGCCGGAACGTCGACGATGCCCAGATTGGCCAGGGTGGTGCCCTGCTGCTTGTAGTCGAAGTTCGGGATCGAGGCCAGCAGGTTGCTCAGCTTGGCCAGCGAGGACTTCATGCCGTCGCCGATGTTGCGGCTGACGTACATGCCGACGTAGCGGCCGAAGATGTTGATGCCGTAGTGCACGTCGTAGGTCTGGGTGATCTTGACGTTGCGGTTGTTCTTGCCGGTCGGTTCCAGCGCGTAGGTGGTGCTCTTGTCGTGGCCGACGTTGCCGTCGCTGATCGCGAAGCTGACGCTGGCCGGGCCGCCTTCGGCCGGCGGCGGCGTGCTGGTGGTGATTTCCCAGCTGCCCTTCTCCCACTGCGAGACGTTCCTGGAAGCGAAATCGACGCGCGCGCCGACACCGGAGGCGGCGCCGGAATAGCTCAGCTCGGCCGGGTTGGACGGCAGCATGTGGTTCCAGTCCTTCAGCCGGTGCACGCTGTTGAGCGTGTCGTACACGATGGTCATCTTGCGGTTGGTCTCGACGCTGTCTTCAAGATGGCGCGTGGCCGGCAACATCAGGCCGATGATCAGGAACAGCGCCAGCACCAGGCCGAGCGAGATCAGGAACTCGATAACACGGGTCATTACGAACGTCTCCGGGCGATCGCCCAAATCGGAAGGAAAATGGTGAAGTTGAAGCCGGGAAATGGCAGACCGGGCCAATCGTAGCAGCCGGAACCGGCCGCAGTCATCCTTTCGCGTTGCAACAATCGTATTGCCCGGCAGACCAACTTCACACCAATTGCAGCTCGAACGCCTTGAGCACGGCCCGGGTGCGGTCGCGCACGCCGAGCTTGCTGAGGATGTTGGAGACGTGGTTCTTGATCGTACCCTCGGCCACGCCCAGCGAATTGGCGATTTCCTTGTTCGAGAAGCCCGAGGCCATCAGGCGCAGGATCTCGGTCTCGCGGTCGGTCAGCGGGTCCGGGCGGTCAAGGCTGGTGAAATCGTTGCGCATCTGTTCCAGCCCGGACAGCAGGCGCTGGGTCACCGCCGGCTGCACCAGCGAGCCGCCGTCGGCGACGGTGCGGATGGCGCCGACCAGTTGCTCCAGCGACACGTCCTTGAGCAGGTAGCCCTTGGCCCCGGCCTTCAAGCCGGCCAGCACCAGTTGGTCGTCGTCGAAGGTGGTCAGGATGATGCTCGGCGGCAGCGTGCCGGCGCGGGCCAGCGCCTGCAGCGCCTCCAGCCCGGACATCACCGGCATGCGCATGTCCATCAGCACCACGTCCGGCTTCACTTGCGGGATCAGCTCGACCGCCTGGCGGCCGTCGGCGGCTTCGGCGACGACTTCGATGCCGTCGTCCAGCGCCAGCAGCGAGCGGATGCCTTGGCGCACCAGGTTTTGGTCGTCCACTAGGCAAACACGAATCATGCGGTGTCTCCGGCAACGGGCCGTTCTTCAAGGGAGGGGGCTGCGGCCAGCCACGGCTCGCCGGCATCGCCGGGCAACCAAAGTGTGAGGTGGAAACCCTGCCCGACGCGCGGGTCGATAGTCACGTCCCCGCCATGCTGGCGCAAGCGTTCGCGCAGGCCGCGCAGGCCGTTGCCGGCGACCAGCGCGTCGGCGCCGCGGCCGTCGTCGCGGGCGACGATGACGATGTTGGCACCGTCGCGCCGGCAGCCGACCCACAGGTTGCGCGCGCCGGCGTGGCGCACGGTGTTGGTGATGATCTCCTGGATGCAGCGCAGCAACACGTGCGCGCGCTCCGGGTCGCCGAGCGCCAGCGGCTGGGCGATGTCGAGGTGGATGTCCAGCCCCGGCACCGGCTGCGCCAGCGGCATCAGCGCCGCGGCCAGGTCGATGCGGTCGCCTTCGCGCAACTGGTTGACCGCCTCGCGCACGTCGGTCAGCAGCAGCCTGGCCAGCGTGTGCGCCTGCCTGACGTGGTCCTGCGCCTTGCCCTCGGTGATGTGCCCGGCGACTTCGAGGTTCAGGCTCAGCGCGGTCAGGTGATGGCCGAGCAGGTCGTGCAGTTCGCGCGAAATGCGCGTGCGTTCGTTGACCCGCGCGCTTTCGGCGAGCAGCGCACGGGTAGCGCGCAATTCGCTGTTGAGCCGGCGCTGGTCCTCGCGCGCGGACGCCTGCTGCCGCGCCACGTACGCGGTGATCAGCACGAACGCGGCGAAGCCGGCGTAGAACGTGCTCTGGAACACCGCCTCCCAGAAGCTGAAATCGCCCCAGACCATGAACGACGGCACCAGTGCCACGTGCGCCAGCGCCAGCCACGTCGCCGCCGCGCGCAGGCCCAGCAACCAGGGCAGCACGCCGGCGACGATCAGCAACAACACCGCGCTCAGGCCGGTCTCGGTCTGGAAGCCGACCGCGATCGCCGCCACGGTCAGCACCAGCAAGACCAGCAGGTCCAGCGGGTGCAACCGCGCCGGGCGCGCCGCGCCGAGCGAACGCGTCGCCCACCAGTAGCACGAGCCGAACGCCAGGTACGCCACGATCGCCATCGGCACATTGCTGCCGCGCGACGCATCGCCGACGCCGGACGGCGGCGGAAACCACGCGTTGCCGACGATCGGAATGCCCACCAGCACCCAGGTGTAAAGCCCGGCCGCGCGCAGCAGCCCGGTATGGTTCAGTCGTGCCCACATGTGCCCATCTTACGGCGCTCCGCGTGCATGCACGCCTCCCTCAAGTCATATGCCCGCCGTCACGCTTCCACACGCAGCCGTGCGATAATCTGGCCACAGTCCGCGTTGGCGGACTGCCGCAACATTCGGAGACGTGAATGTCGATTGTCATCCGCGACGTGCGCGAGCGCGAGCTGGATTCCATCCTGGCCCTGAACAACAACGCCGGTTCGGCGATCCTGCCGCTGGACGCCGCGCGGGTCCGCCACTTCCACGATACCGCCGACTACTTCCGCGTCGCCGAACGCGACGGCAACCTCGCCGGCTTCCTGATCGGCTACGGCTCCGGCTCGGCGCACGATTCCAGCAATTTCGCCTGGTTCCGCGAGCACTACCCGAGCTTCTTCTACATCGACCGCATCGTCGTCTCCAGCCGCCGCCGCGGCGGCGGCGTCGGCCGCGCGTTCTACGCCGACGCGCAGAGCTTCGCCGAATTGCGCTACCCGCAACTGGCCTGCGAAGTATTCCTCGACCACGGCGCCGACCAGGCCCTGCTCTTCCACGGCAGCTTCGGCTTCAAGGAAGTCGGCCAGCACAAGATGGACGAGGCCGAAGTGCGCGCCAGCATGCTGATGAAGGAACTGTGCAGCTACGAATGGGTGCGCGCCACCTACGGCGACGCGCTGCCGGACCAGCCGTGGACGCGCGCACGCACGCTGCCGGCGCTGCCGCAGGCCTCCGCATGAGCGCGCAGGCCACGCCCAACTACGAACAGGCCGGCGAACTGAAGATCGGCCAGGTCGGCATCGCCAACCTGCGCGTGCGCACGCTCGACGTCGACCTGCTCGCGCGCGAGATGCGCGAACGCGTGCAGCGCGCGCCCAAGCTGTTCGGCCGCGCCGCGGTGATCGTCGATTTCGGCGCGCTGGCGCAGATGCCCGACGCGGATACCGCGCGGGCGCTGCTGGCCGGGCTGCGCGAGGCCGGCGTGCTGCCGGTCGCGCTGGCCTACGGCAGCAAGGACACCGAGAAATTGTCCGAGCAAATCGGCTTGCCGCTGCTGGCGAAATTCCGCGAATCCTACGAGCGCAGCGACCTGTTCGCGGAAAAGCCCGCATCCGCCGAACGCATTGCCGAAAAGCCCGCGGCGCGCACGAAGAAGGGGCCCGAACCGGCGCCGCAGCCGCCCGTTCAAGCCGGCGCGCGACCGGGCCAGATCCACAAGACCGCGGTGCGCAGCGGCCAGCAGATCTACGCCGAGGGCCGCGACCTGATCGTGCTGGCGCCGATCAACCAGGCCGCCGAAGTGATCGCCGACGGCAGCATCCACGTCTACGGTTCGCTGCGCGGGCGCGCGCTGGCCGGCGCGCAGGGCGACGTCGACGCGCGCATCTTCGTCCGCGATTTCCGCGCCGAACTGGTCGCCATCGCCGGCACCTACAAGGTGCTGGACGACATCCCGCGCAGGCTGCTGGGCAAGCCGGTGCAGGTGTGGCTGCAAGACGGCGAGCTGAAGATCGAATTGCAGGATTGAATTCCCTGACCCGCGCAACCCAACAACAACGATAACAAGGAGAACAACATTGGCTGAGATCATCGTAGTCACGTCCGGCAAGGGCGGCGTCGGCAAGACCACCACCAGCGCGAGCATTTCGGTCGGCCTCGCGCGCCGCGGCAAGAAGGTCGCGGTCATCGACTTCGACGTCGGCCTGCGCAACCTCGACCTGATCATGGGCTGCGAGCGCCGCGTGGTGTACGACTTCGTCAACGTCATCCACGGCGAGGCCACGCTCAAGCAGGCGCTGATCAAGGACAAGCGCTTCGACAGCCTGTACGTGCTCGCCGCCTCGCAGACCCGCGACAAGGACGCGCTGACCACCGAAGGCGTCGAGAAGGTGCTGAAGGAACTGGTCGCCGACGGCTTCGACTACATCGTCTGCGATTCGCCGGCCGGCATCGAGAAGGGCGCGTATCTGGCGATGTATTTCGCCGACCAGGCCATCGTCGTGGTCAACCCGGAGGTGTCGAGCGTGCGCGATTCGGACCGCATCCTCGGCCTGCTCGATTCCAAGACCAAGCGCGCCGAAGGCGGCGACGCGCCGCTCAAGACCAACCTGCTGCTGACCCGCTACAACCCGGTGCGCGTGGACGCCGGCGAGATGCTCAGCATCAAGGACGTGGAAGAAGTGCTCGGCCTGAAGGCGATCGGCGTGATCCCCGAATCCGGCGACGTGCTCAACGCCTCGAACAAGGGCGAACCGGTGATCCTCGACGCCGAATCGCCGGCCGGCCAGGCTTACGACGACACCATCGCCCGGCTGCTCGGCGAGGAGCGCGAAATGCGCTTCATCGCGGTGCAGAAGAAGGGGTTCTTCGGCAAGCTGTTCGGAGGCTGACGCATGGGCATCTTCGATTTCCTCAAGCCGAAGCAGAACACCGCCAGCATCGCCAAGAACCGCCTGCAGATCCTCGTCGCGCAGAACGGCCCGCGCGGCGGCAGCCGCGACTACCTGTCCGCGTTGCGCCAGGACATCATCATCGCCATCAGCAAGCACGTGTCCGGCTTCAACCCGGAAGACCTGAACGTCGAAGTGCACAAGGACGGCGACCAGGACGTGCTCGACATCACCGTGTCCCTGCCCGACGACAAATGAGTTTGCGCCCCGTCGTTCGCGCAAGCGGAATGACGGGGCGTGCACCAGCCAAGCCATGGACCCGCGCTTCACCACGCCCGAAGTCGAGATCGATACCGACACCGCCACCGTCACCCGCGTCGGCGATGTCGATCCCGCGCAACTGCAGGCGCTGCTGCGCGAACACGAATTGCAACTGCATCTGGTCGCCGATGGCGCGCCGATTCCCGGCAGTTTCTGGGGCGAACCGGAGGCCGGCGTGATCGCCAGCAACGTCTACGCGCGCCGCGACACGCCGGTGCATTCGCTGCTGCACGAAGCCTGCCACCTGATCGTGATTCCAAAGGAACGCCGCGCGCGGGTGCACACCGACGCCAGCGATTCGCAGATGGAAGAGGACGCGACCTGCTACCTGCAGATCGTGCTCGCCGCAAGGGTTCCCGGCGTCGGCAGCGCACGCCTGATGCGCGACATGGACGCGTGGGGCTATTCGTTCCGCCTCGGCAGCACGCAAGCATGGTTCGAGCACGACGCCGGCGACGCGCGGCACTGGTTGATCACGCAAGGCCTGCTTCCCGCGTGAGCCGATGACGCGCGGGCCGCGGCGCGGGCATACTCGCGCCGATGACCCGACATTCCCCCGACGCCGCTGCATCGATCGAAGCGCGCCACGCGCCGTTGCAGGAACTCGGCCGCTCCGCAAACCGCGTGTGCATGCTCGCCGCGGACAATCCCGCGCATTGCCTGAAATACCGCTTGCCCGGCGCGAAGCTCGATGCCAATCGCATCGAATGGAAGGCATGGCAATGGCTGCGACAACGCGTAGGCGCGGATGAATTGCAGGACCGTTTCGCCCGCGTCATCGGCCCCGAACGCACCGTGCATGGCGAAGCGCTGCGCTGCGCCGTCATCCGCGATCGCGACGGCGGCATCGCGCGCAGCCTGTACGTGCATCTGTACGATGCGGATTTCGCCACGCCGCATTCGGCCGCTGCGCTGTGCGTGGCGGTCGCGGATTTCGAGCGCTTCCTGCTGCAACGCAAGCTGCCGCTGTTCGACCTGAACGCCGGCAATTTCGTCGTCGTCGACGAGGGCGATGGGCCGCGGCTGGTGTGCGTCGACGCCAAATCGCTGTGCGTGTCGAAGGAAATCCTGCCGCTGTCGCGCTGGATCGCGCCGCTCGGAAAGCGAAAACTGCGACGCCGTGCCGCCCGTTTGCGGGCACGCATCGGTTCCGCGCTTGCGCCGCGTGCGGCCAGCACCTAGCCTGCGCGTTCCCCTGCCGCGAGAGTATCCGTGCGCCCACTCCGATCGTTGCCCGCGCTGGCGTGTTGCATGCTCGCACTGGCCGCGTGCCGGCGCGAAGCCGCGACGGGCACAGCTTCGCCGCAACCGGACATGCAGGCGCAGGCCGCGGTTCTCGTCGCGCGCATCAACCGCGACTATCCCGCGTTGCAGGCCGACACCAGCGCCGCGCAATGGCTCTCGTCCACCGACATCAACCCCGACAGCGAGCGTCTCGCCGCTGCCGCCAATGCGCGCTGGCTGGCCACGCTCGACGACTGGCGGCGGCAGGCGCGCCGCTTCGACGGCAAGCCGCTGCAAGCGCCGACCGCGCTCGCCTTGCAGCGCCTGCGCACGCTGGACGCCACGCCGGCCCCGCAGGATGCGCGGCAGCGCACCGAGCTGGCGGCCTTGTCCGCGCGCCTGCAGGGTCTCTACGGCACCGGCCGCGCCTGCCATGCCGACGACACCGGCCAGCCCGACCCGCGCCAATGCCGCGACCTGCGCCAACTCGCGCAGGTGCTCGCCGGCGAACGCGACTACGCCGCGCAATTGCAGGCCTGGCAGGACTGGCACGACCTGTTCGCGCCGATGAAGCGCGATTACGCGCGCATGGTCGAACTGGCCAACGTTGGTGCGCGCGACAACGGCTTCCACGACCTCGGCGCGCGCTGGCGCAGCGCCCAGGATCCCGCGTCCAGCGCGGAAATGCAGCGCCTGTGGGAGCAGGTCAAGCCGCTGTACGCGCAGTTGCACTGCTATGCGCGCACCCGCCTGCGCAAGGAATACGGCGACCGCGGCGCACTGCCCGGCGGCCTGCTGCCCGCGCACCTGCTCGGCGACATGTGGGCACAGGACTGGAGCAACGCCTGGGACCTGCTCGCGCCGGCCGGCCACGACAACGCGCTGGACGTCACCACCAACCTGCAACGCCAGTACCAGGCCGACCTCGAACAGCAGACCCGGGACGTCGACGATGACGACATCGACGGCCAGTTCGCCGCCGAGCGCGCGGCCAAGCTCGACATCGCCCGGCAGATGACCCGACGCGCCGAGGATTTCTACGTGTCGCTGGGGCTGCCGCAACTGCCGGACGGCTACTGGCAACGCAGCCGGTTCCTGCGCCCGCTCGAACGCGACGTGCAATGCCACGCCAGCGCCTGGGACATGGATTTCGCCGGCGACGTGCGCACCAAGATGTGCATCGAGCCGAACGAGGCGGCGCTGGACACGGTCTACCACGAACTCGGCCACGTCTATTACTACCTGAGCTACGTCAAGCAGCCGGCGCTGTTCCAGAGCGGCGCCAGCGATGCCCTGCACGAAGCCGTCGGCGACACCATCGTGCTCGCGCTGACCCCGGACTACCTGCGCAAGGCCGGCCTGCTCGACCCGCCCGCCGATCCGCCGACGCCGAAGCAGCAACAGGCCGAGCTGATCGACGCGCAGTTGCGCATGGCGCTGATGAAGGTCGCGCCGCTGCCGTTTGACCTGCTGCTCGACCGCTGGCGCTGGGGCGTGTTCGACGGCTCGATCCCACCGTCGGATTACAACGCGGCGTGGTGGAAGCTGCGCGCCGACTACCAGGGCATCGCGCCGGCACTGCCGCGCGGCGGGGAATTCTTCGATGCCGGCGCCAAGTACCACGTCGCCGCGAACATGGAATACGCGCGCTATTTCCTCGCCGGCATTTTGCAGTTCCAGTTGTACAAGGCGTTGTGCGATGCCAGCGGCTACCGCGGCGAATTGGCCGCGTGCAGTTTTTACGGCAATGCCGACGCGGGGAAGAAGCTGCGCGCCCTGCTCGAAGCCGGCGGCAGCGCGCCGTGGCCACAGATATTGCAGCAGGCAACCGGCAGCGAACGCATCGACGCCTCGGCCTTGCTCGAATACTTCGCGCCACTGCACGCGTGGCTGGAAACGCAGAACCAGGGCCAATCATGCGGCTGGACGAGCGATGCCATCCAGGCCTCCGCGCCACCGGCAAAAGCAGCCAGCGCGAATGCCGAAGCGCATGCGCCCGGAACGGCATCGGCCACGGCGCAATGACCGCGCCGCGAGCGCCTCAATTCAACGATGCATCCGTTTCCGCTTCCGGCTTCTCGCGCGCGGCGATTTCCGTATCGAGCCTGGCGTCGTATTCGTCCAGGGTCAGGCCCTGCGCGGCGGCTTCCAGTTCGGCGCTGTCGCGCAGTTCGTCCGAATAGACCATGCGCACCGGCACGCCGTTGGCTTCGTAGGTCTTGCCGGCGCGCTTGAGCAGGGCGAACACTTCGGCGGCGCTGTCGCTGCTGCCGGCCATGCGCCCGTCGAGGCCGAGGAACCACACCCCGCCGCGGCGGACGATGCCCGCAACCAGGTTGCCTTCGCCGTCGCGCAATTCGGCGTGGCCTTCAACCTTGGGCGCGCTGGCCGCGCGCAGGTTGCGTTCCTTGAGCGCCTTGCGCTTCTTCGCGTCGCGGCGGACCTTGGAGTTGATCGACATGGGAGCGTCCGTGCGCGGTGGAGATGCGGTCATTCTAGACCGAACGCCGCCAAGCACGACGCGGGCCCTGGCCACCGCCCGGACAAAATTCCGTCTTGTTCGCGTGCGTTAATTCAGGGATGACGACGGCGAGAGGAGACGACACATGGCCACGCAAGCGAAGACGGACAAGACCGGCGCGCGCACCGCCACCGACAAGGGCATGCTGCGGCGCCTGGAGGACCAGCACAAAGTGCAGAAGAAGATCGAGGCGATCCATTCCAACCCGCGCCTGCTGGACGAAATCGCGTTCTACCCGGCGCACGACAAGCGCGTCGAAACCGCCGAGTACAAGGCCGTGCACAAGCACCTGACGGTCGAACTCGACCTGCCCTGCCTGGTCTGCGGCGTGAAGCATTCCACGCTCAAGGACAAGGCCAGCAACCGCTACGGCGCCAAGGCGATGGAAACCCACCACCACGTCATCGAATGGGCGCTGGCCAACGCGGTGGACACCGACAGGTTCAACGAAATCCTGCGGCCCCACCTCAAGGCGCGGCATCCGCAGAACCCGGCCTATTCCAAGCCCTTCACCACCCAGGACGTGGCCGACTGGGTCGACCACAGCGCCGACAACCTGTGGGTGCTGTGCGACGTGCACCATCGCGCCAAGTATTTCGGCATCCACGAAATCAGCTACCCGATCTGGTGCCCGATGGACATGCTGCGCACGGATTTCGACGAATACGTGCGCGAGCAGATCGCCAAGGTCAAGGCCGGCAGCCCGGGCAAGGCGAAGAAGAAAACCTGAAGCGCACAACGGCTTCGGCCTGAACCCGCGCCGCCGCGTCCGCTCCCAGGGACGGGTTATAATTGCCGCAGCAACAAAGGTGGGAGAAGCGTGTCGCACGCGACACGCTGCCGAAGGCGCAAACGCCCGTAATCGCTCAGGCCGAAGACCACCGCAGCAGCAAACACTCTGGAGAGATCGGCCCGCTGTTTCGACAACGCGCGCCGGCGCCGAAGGGGCACGAGAAGTTCGTCTTCTCCAAACTCTCAGGCAAAAGGACAGAGGGGCATCGCGCCAGCAATTCCGCTCGCGCCCACTTTCATGGTGCCCCATGTCCAAGCCTTCCCTGCGCGACCTCGAACATCCGACCGCCTTCGTCGAACGCCACGTCGGCCCGAACGAATCCGAAATCTCCGCGATGCTCGAGGCCGTCGGCCACGACAGCCTCGACGCGCTGACCGACGCGATTGTTCCGGCGACGATCAAGTCCGCCACGCCGCTGAATCTGCCCGAAGGCCTGAGCGAAGTCGATGCGCTGGCGAAGTTGAAAACCATCGCCGCGAAGAACGACGTGTTCAAGAGCTTCATCGGCCAGGGCTACTACGGCACGCACACGCCGAACGTCATCCTGCGCAACCTGCTGGAAAACCCGGCCTGGTACACCGCGTACACGCCGTACCAGGCCGAGATTTCGCAGGGCCGCATGGAAGCGCTGATCAACTTCCAGCAAATGGTCGCCGACCTCACCGGCATGGAAATCGCCAACGCCTCGCTGCTCGACGAAGCCACCGCCGCCGCCGAAGCGATGACCCTGGCCAGGCGCGCCGGCAGGTCGAAGTCGAACGTGTTTTTCGTCAGCGACGCGGTCCATCCGCAGACGCTGGAAGTGCTGCGCACGCGCGCCGAACCGCTCGGCATCGAACTGAGGATCGGTTCGCTCGATGAAGCGCTCAGCACCGATTCGTTCGGCGCGCTCGTCCAGTATCCCGACACCTTCGGCAACATCCACGACCACAAGGCGCTGGCCGAAGCGGTGCACGCGCGCGGCGGCCTGCTCGCCGTCGCCGCCGACCTGCTCGCGCTGGCGCTGATTCAAGCGCCGGGCGAATTCGGCGCCGACATCGCCATCGGCAACACCCAGCGCTTCGGCGTGCCGTTCGGTTTCGGCGGCCCGCACGCGGCGTACATGGCGTGCCGCGATGGGTACAAGCGCAGCATGCCTGGCCGTTTGATCGGCGTGTCGATCGATGCCGAAGGCAATCCTGCGTATCGCTTGGCGTTGCAGACGCGCGAGCAGCACATCCGCCGCGAGAAGGCCACGTCGAACATCTGCACCGCGCAGGTGCTGCTCGCGGTGATGGCGTCGATGTACGCCGTCTACCACGGCCCCGAAGGCCTCAAGCGGATTGCCTTGCGCGTGCAGCGCTACACCGCGATCCTCGCCGCCGCGCTGCGCAGCGCGAAACTGGAGGTCAACGACAGCTTCTTCGACACGCTGACCATCGAAGGCGTCAACGCCGACGAAATCCACGGCTATGCCTCGCACGCACGCCTCAACCTGCGCAAGATCGATGCGCGACGCGTCGGCATCAGCTTCGACGAAACCAGCACGCGCTTTGATGTGATCGAAATCGCCAAGCTGTTCGGCGTGCAGATCGACGACATCGAGGCGCTGAACGACGCAGCGGAAGGCGGCCTGCCCGCTTCGCTGCTGCGCACTTCGTCGTACCTGACCCATCCGGTGTTCAACTCGCACCACAGCGAGCACGAATTGCTGCGTTATTTGCGCCAGCTCGCCGACAAGGACCTGGCGATGGACCGCACCATGATCCCGCTCGGCTCGTGCACGATGAAGCTCAACGCCACCGCCGAGATGATCCCGGTGACGTGGCCGGAATTCGCCAACATCCATCCGCTAGCCCCAAGCTCGCAGACGCGCGGCTACAAGGAACTGGTCGATTCACTGGAAGCGATGCTGGTCGAAATCACCGGCTACGACGCGGTGAGCTTCCAGCCGAACAGCGGCGCACAAGGCGAATACGCGGGTTTGCTGGCGATTCGCGGCTATCACGCCTCGCGTGGCGAGGGCCATCGCAACATCTGCCTGATCCCCGAATCGGCGCATGGCACCAATCCGGCGTCGGCGCACCTGGCCGGCATGCAGGTCGTGGTCACCAAGTGCGACGGCAACGGCAACGTCGACGTCGAGGACCTGCGCAAGAACGCGGAGAAGCATTCGGCCAACCTCGCCGCGCTGATGGTCACGTATCCGTCCACGCATGGCGTGTTCGAGGAGGAGATCGTCGAGATCTGCAACATCATCCACCAGCACGGCGGCCAGGTTTACACCGACGGCGCGAACATGAACGCCCTCGTCGGCGTGGCCAAGCCGGGCAAGTGGGGCTCGGACGTGTCGCACCTCAACCTGCACAAGACCTTCTGCATTCCGCACGGCGGCGGCGGCCCGGGCGTCGGCCCGTGCGCGGTGCGTTCGCACCTCGCGCCATTCCTGCCGAAGCATTTCGGCGCGAATGGCAGCGGCATGGTCAGCGCGGCGACGCACGGCAGCGCCAGCATCCTGCCGATTTCGTGGATGTACATCGTGCTGATGGGCAGCGCCGGTTTGCGCAAGGCCACGCAGGGCGCGCTGCTCAACGCGAACTACATCGCGAAGAAGTTGGCACCGCATTACGAAACGCTGTACACCGGTCGCAACGGGCTGGTCGCGCACGAGTGCATCCTCGACGTGCGTCCGCTGGAAAAGATTTCCGGCATCGGCGCCGAGGACGTGGCGAAGCGTCTGGTCGATTTCGGTTTCCACGCGCCGACGCTGAGCTTCCCGGTCGCAGGCACCTTGATGGTCGAGCCGACCGAAAGCGAATCGAAGCACGAACTCGATCGCTTCATCGCGGCGATGATTCAAATCCGCGAGGAAATTCAGGCCGTCGCCGACGGTTTGCTCGACAGGAACGACAACCCGCTGAAGCACGCACCGCACACCGCCGCCGCCGTTGCCGCGACCGAGTGGACGCATGCGTACAGCCGCGAGCAGGCTGCGTTCCCGCTGGCCTCGCTCAAGCACAACAAGTACTGGCCGCCGGTGGCGCGCGTGGACAACGTCTACGGCGACAAGAACGTGTTCTGCGCCTGCATCCCGGTGGATGCGTACAAGGACGACGCCGAAGCTTGATGCTTCAACGAAAAGCCCGCGGAAACGCGGGCTTTTGCGCAATCGGTTCGACGTACTCCCTGGATGCACGTTTCCCACCATGCCCCCAAGAGGAAAATATGTTCAATCATGTAATGGTCGGCTCAAACGATCTTGAGCGCTCGAAACGCTTCTACGATGCCGTGCTCGGAACGCTGGGAGCGGGTGAGCCGATATACAACACGACGACTTCCGGCCACACCCGGCTTTTCTACCGGCACGACGGCAATACCTTTGCGGTTTCCCAACCCATCAACGACGAAGAGGCAACCTTCGCGAATGGTGGCACCATCGCCTTCAAGTGCAATTCACCCGAACAGGTCCGGGAATTCCATGACGTAGCCGTCGCTCATGGCGGCACGTCAATCGAAAACCCGCCGGGTTTGCGCGACAGCAATATGGGGACTGCGTTTTACTTGGCCTATGTGCGCGATCCAGATGGCAACAAGCTCTGCGCCATCCATCGCGTCAAGCAGGATCACTAAGTAGCAAAAAACCCGCCTTTCGGCGGGTTTTTTGTTTGTTGCTTCGTTCGCTTACTTCGCGGACTTGGCGTTCTGCTTCAGCCAGGCGTCGATCTGCGGGCGCAGCGCGGCATTGAGCTTGATCCGCGTCTGGATGCCGGCGATCGCCGTTTCGGTATCCCGGCGCGAGGTCGGCGCGATGTACTTGTCGGCGTAGTCCTTCAGCTTCTGCACCATTTCCGGCTTGTCCGAACCGGCACCCAGGCCAGGGTAGTAGCGCGAACGCGAGGTGGTGTCGACCAGCTTGTCGACCTGCTCGCGGTGGGCGAGCGCGAAGTCGAAGGCCATGTCCGGATGCTCGCGCGACACGCCGCCGATCATGCCGGCGCTGTTGGTCGCGCCCGGCTCGTCGGTCAAGGCCATGTCCAGCGCCTTCTGCGCCAGCGCCTTGTCCTTGGCCGCCGCGAGCAACCCGTAGTATTGGTCGCGGATCATCGACGAGGTTTCCTTCTGCGCCATCGCGTGCAGCTTGTCCCAGGTGGCGGCGTCGGCGTTGCGCGCGACGATGCCGAGCACGGTGCGGCGCAGGTCGGCCGGCAACGCCTTCGGGTCGGTTTCGCTGGCGGCGAAGCGGCGACGCGCTTCGGCCAGCACGCTTGCATCACCCAGGTTGCTGAGCATCGAGATCAGGCTGGTGCGCAACTGCTTGGTGGTCGCCGAATCGTTCGGCTGGTTTTCCCAGCCCAGCTTGGCGAACACCGGCGACAAGCGCGAGATCGCGTAGCGCTTGGCCGGCGCGGCGGCCTTTTCGTCGTCGCCGTACACGCCGGTGATGCCGGCGATGGTGCCGGCCACGTTCGACCACACGTCCGGCGACGCATCCAGCGGCACGTTCTTGGTCAGGTCGAGCGAATCGGACTTCGGCTGCAGGCCGATGCTGGACAGCGCGCTGGCGTCGATCATCACGCCGAGCTGGTCGACGGTGGGCAGCTTGTTGAAGTCGGCGCTGATCGCCTTGAACTGCGCCGGCGAATACAGCACGCGGTAGTAACCCTTCTGACCGGCGTTGACCACCACCGGCGCATCGCAGCCCGGCAGTTCGACCGACGCGGTGCCGTCGACCAGCACGGTTTGCGTGGCGCCGCCGACGGCCTGCACGTTGACCGGCACGTGCCAGCGCAACGGGGTCTTGTCGGGACGATCGACAGTGTATTCGCCCTGGGTCAGGGTCACTTCGGTCTTGCCGGCATCGCACTTGGCATCGACCTTGATCAGCGGCACGCCCGGCTGCAAGGTGAAATCGTGGGCGACGGTGATGAACTGCTTGCCCGGCGCGACCTTGTCCATCTCGATCCACAAATCGTCGGTGGCGGTGTTCGAGTACGCGTGCGCCTTGATGTAGTTGCGCACGCCGCTGCGCCACGCATCCGAGCCGATGTAGTTTTCGAGCATGCCGATCACCGCGCTGCCCTTGTTGTAGGTGATCGCATCGAAAGCCTGGCTGGCCTGCTCGACGGTTTCGACGTGCTGCACGACCGGGTGCGTGGTCGCGATCGCGTCGCGGCCCATCGCGCCGCGGCTGGTGAACACCGGATCGACGCCGTCGAGATCCCATTCCGGATGCAGCTTGCGCTGCGCATTGCCTTCCATCCAGGTGGCGAAGCCTTCGTTCAACCACAAATCGTCCCACCAGCGCATCGTCACCAGGTCGCCGAACCACTGGTGGGCGATTTCGTGCGCGGCCACTTCAAACACGCGCTGGTTGTCGCCGACGGTGGCGATACTCGGATCGATCAGCATCGAATACTCGAAGGTGAAGATCGCGCCCCAGTTTTCCATCGCGCTGAAGAACTGGCTGCGGCCGGGCGCGGCGATGTTGTCCAGCTTCGGCAGCGGGAACGGCACGCCGAAGTAGTCGTTGTACATGTGGATCACGTCCTTGCCGGCCTGCAGCGCGTACGCGGCCTGGTCGGCCTTGCCGGCTTGCGCGATCACGCCGATCTCGGTGCCGTTGTCGGTCTTGGTGGTGGTGCGCTCGAAATCGCCGACGCTGAAGAACAGCAAGTACGTGCTCATCTTCGGCGAGGTCTTGAACTTGACCTTGCTCAGGCCGTTGCCGAGGTCGGTCTTGCTTTCGACCGGCATGTTGTTCACCGCCATCTGCGAGGACGGCACGACCGCGCTCAGGTCGAACACGGCCTTGTAGTTCGGCTCGTCCCACGACGGCACGAAACGGCGCGCATCGCTATTCTCGAATTGGGTGTAGATCGCGCGCTTCTTGCCGTTCGTGGTCGCGTAATCGAGCGCGAAGATGCCGTTGGCCTGGGTGCCGATCTTGCCGGTGTAATCGGTGACGAGCTGGTAATGCCCGACTTGCAAAGGCTTGTCGAACGCGAAGGTCGCGGTCTGCTTGTCGTTGTCGGCGCTCACCTTCGGCGTCGCGAACTTCTTGCCCTTCGCATCCAGCAGCACGCTGTTGCTGAAAGCCATGTCGATCTGGTTGAGCACGATGCTGTCGGTCGCGGCCTGCACGTCGATGTCGATGGCGACGTGGCCGTCGAAATCCAGTGCGTCGGCATGCGGGGTCACGGTGATGGCGTAGTGCGACGGCACCACGCCGCGCGGCAACTGGGTGGTGGCCTGCGTGGCGCTGGACGGCACCGCGACAGAATTGTCGGCGGCGAAGGCCGGGGCGTTGCTGGCGGCGATGGCCAGTGCAAGGGCGGTAGCGAGCGGATGTCGCATGACGGGTTCCGGTGGTCGAATGGAACGCCGATTCTCCCGTACATCGCGGCGCACAAGCCAGCGCCGGAAGTCATGCACGACCAAGGCCGCAGCTGTGCTAGTTTCCAGCCTCTTTCAAGCGCGGAGAAACGGCATGGGGCAGGCACGCAACGGGGCGCATCGTGGACATTGGCTGGCGGCAGGCCTGCTCGCCGGCCTTGCGGCGCTGTCGCCCGCCCATGCGGCCGGCAATGGCGACGCAGCCTACGCCGCGGTCGATCCCTTCATCGGCACCGGCGGCGAAGGCCACACCTATCCCGGCGCGACCGTGCCCTGGGGTATGGTCCAGCTCTCGCCGGACACGCAAATCAAGTCGCGCAAGGACGGCTACGGCTGGGCCGCCGGCTACCGCTACGACGACCACACGATCGTCGGCTTCTCGCACACGCATTTCTCCGGCACCGGCCATTCGGATCTCGGCGACGTGCTGCTGATGCCGATCAGCGGCGACGTGAAGCTGGAACGCGGCGACATCGACAAACCCGGCAGCGGCTACACCTCGCGCTTCCGCCACGCAACCGAAATCGCGCAACCCGGCTACTACGCGGTGACGCTGGACGATTACGGCGTGCGCGCCGAACTCACCGCCAGCGCGCGCGTCGGCTGGCATCGCTACACGTTCGCGCAAGGCAAGCCGGCGCACGTGCTGATCGACCTGCGCACCAGCATGTACGACTACCCGGGCAAGGTCTCGTGGTCGCGGCTGCGCGTGCGCGACGACGGCACCGTCACCGGCTTCCGCGAAACCCGCGGTTGGGCGCCGGGGCGCCAGCTCTATTTCGCGATGAAATTCTCGCAATCGATGAGCGGCCACGAACTGCACGACACCGAGCAGGACGTGCCGTATCGCGGCTTCCCGCCGCCGGGCGCGAAAGACCCGCGCCAGCAGGCGCAGATCGAAGGCCGCCAGCTCGTCGCCGCGTTCGATTTCGACGCGAAAAAACCTCTGCTGGTGAAGGTCTCGATCTCGCCGGTCAGCGAAGACAACGCGCTCGCCAACCTCGACGCCGAAGCGCCGAACTGGGATTTCGATGGCGCGCGTATCGCGGCGAAGAAGCAGTGGAGCGATGCGCTGAGCGAAGTCGATGCGCAAGGCGACGCGACCCAACGCAAGGCGTTCTACACCGCGCTGTACCACACCATGCTCGGCCCCACGTTGTTCATGGACGTCGATGGCCGCTATCGCGGCCCGGACAACGCCGTGCATCAGGCCAACGGTTGGACGAACTATTCGACCTTCTCGCTGTGGGACACCTATCGCGGCCTGCATCCGCTGATGACCTTGCTGCAACCGCCGCAACGCACCAGTGACATCGTCAATTCGCTGCTCGCCGCGCGCCGCGAAAGCCCGTATGGAATCTTGCCGGTGTGGGCGTTCAACGGTCTGGAAACGTGGTGCATGATCGGCTACCACGCGGTGCCGGTGATCGCCGACGCGTACATGAAGGGCATCGGCGGCTTCGACGCGAACGAAGCGCTGCAAGCGATGGTCGCCAGCGCCGATTACGGCCCCTATGGCGGCATCAAGCAATACCGCGAACTTGGCTACGTGCCGATCGACGAGGAAGGCGAAGCGGCAAGCAAGACGCTCGAATACGCCTTCGACGACTGGACGATCGCGCAAGTGGCGCAAAAGATGGGCAAGTCCGACGTCGCCGCCGAATTCTCCAAGCGCGCGGCGAGCTGGAAAAACGCCTACGACCCGAGCACCGGCTTCATGCGCGCACGCAAGCGCGACGGCAATTTCCGCGAGCCGTTCGACCCGACCGCCAGCGGCTACGGCAGCGATTACACCGAAGGCAACGCCTGGCAATACTCGTGGTACGTGCCGCAGGACGTGGCCGGTTTGGTCGCCGCGCACGGCGGAGCGGACAAGCTGCTCGGCATGCTGGATGCCGCATTCGACGCCAAGGTCGATCCGAAAATCTTCGCGCACATGGAAGACATCACCGGCCTGATCGGCTGGTACGCGCACGGCAACGAACCCGGCCACCACGTCGCCTATCTCTACGCCTACGCCGGCCAGCCGTGGCGCACGCAGGCGCGTCTGAAGCAGATCATGGAGTCGCAATACGCCGCGCGCCCGGATGGACTCGCGGGCAACGACGACGTCGGCGAAATGTCCGCGTGGTACGTGTTCACCGCGCTGGGTTTCTATCCGGTCACGCCGGGCAGCAACCAGTACGTGATCGGCCGCCCGTTCCTGCCGCGCGCGACGTTGAATCTGCCGAACGGCAAGCGCTTCACCGTGATTGCCGATGGCTTGAACGAAAAGCACGGCTACATCGGCAGCGCCACGTTGAACGGCAAGCCATTGAATCGCGCCTATCTCACGCATCAAGAAATCATCGCCGGCGGCGAATTACGTTTCACGATGCAAAAGGAACCGAACAAGAACTGGGCGACCGATACGACGCAGCTGCCGTATTCGATGTCTTCGCCATCGCCATAGCCGCTTGCGTGCCAAGCCCCTAGAATGCAGGCCTCTCATTCCGCCCCAAGGCATCCGCACATGGCGCTCAAGGCGACCGTGGTCAAGGTCGAACTCCAGCTCAACGACATGGATCGACACCACTACGCGACGTATCCCCTCGTCCTGGCCCAGCATCCCTCGGAGACCGATCAACGGCTGATGGTGCGGCTGGTCGCCTTCGCCCTGTTCGCCAACGAACGCCTTGAATTCGGCAGGGGCCTGAGCAACGAAGAAGAACCCGACCTCTGGCGGCGCGACTACACCGGGCTGATCGAACAGTGGATCGACCTGGGCCAGCCAGACGAATCACGCGTCCGCAAGGCCTGCGGGCGGGCACGCCACGTCATCGTGGTCAATTACGCCGGCCGTGCCAGCGACCTGTGGTGGGACAAGCAAGCCGCTGCGCTGTCGCGCCTGAACAATCTCAGCGTGATCGACATCGATGCCGCCGTGGTCGAACAGCTGGCGGCGCTCATCGAGCGCAACATGCGCTTCTCCGTGCTGATCCAGGATGGCGAGCTGCAACTGATGGGCGATGCCGGCAGCATTGCGCTGACCCCGCGTACGCGCCTGGCGGCAAGCAACCCGGGGATTTGACCGGCAGCCAGGAAGCCCGGACAGGCGCCACGAAAAAGCCCGCAAACGCGGGCTTTTTCTTCAACGCGTCAAATGCGACTCACGCCCACGGATCGTGCAGCACCATCGTGTGGTCGCGGTCCGGGCCGGTGCTGACGATGGAAATCTGGCAGCCGGCGAGTTCTTCCAGCGCACGCAGGTAGGCACGCGCGGCCGGCGGCAGCTTTTCCCATTCGGTGATGCCGTGGGTGTTCTCGCTCCAGCCGGGGAATTCGAGGTAGACCGGCTTGATCTCGTCCCAGCCCTGCGCATCCAGCGGGGCGTATTCGCTGCGCTTGCCGTGGTATTCGTAGGCGATGCAGACGTTGAGCTTTTCCATGCCGTCGAGCACGTCGAGCTTGGTGATGCACAGGCCGTTGATGCCGTTGATGGCGACGGCGCGCTTCAACGCGACGATGTCCATCCAGCCGCAGCGGCGCGGGCGGCCGGTGGATGCGCCGTATTCGGCGCCGCGGTCGCGGATGCCCTGACCAATGTCGTTGTCCAATTCGGTCGGGAACGGGCCGCCGCCGACGCGCGTCGCATACGCTTTCGCAATGCCGAGCACGTAGTCGATGGCCTGCGGACCGACGCCGGTGCCGGCCAGCGCGCCGCCGGTCGTGGTGTTCGACGAAGTGACGTAGGGATAAGTGCCGTGGTCGATGTCGAGCAGCGCGCCCTGCGCGCCCTCGAACAGCACGCGCTTGCCCTGCTTGCGCAGCTCGTGCAGCACGCCGGCGACGTCGGACTTCATCGGCTCGACGTATTCGCCGAACGCGAGCGCTTCATCGAAGGTCTTCTGGAAATCGACCGGCTCGACCTTCAGATACTGGGTCAGCACGAAGTTGTGGTAGTCGAGCGCGGCGCGCAGCTTTTCTTCCAGTTCCTTCGGGTAGCGCAGGTCGGCGATGCGGATGCCGCGGCGCGCGACCTTGTCTTCGTACGCCGGGCCGATGCCGCGGCCGGTGGTGCCGATGGCCTTGCCGCCGGCGGCTTTTTCGCGCGCCTGGTCGAGGGCGATGTGGTACGGCATGATCAGCGGCGCGGCCGGCGAAATCTTCAGGCGCGAACGCACATCGATGCCGGCGGCTTCGAGTTCGCCGATTTCCTGCTGCAACGCCGCCGGCGAGATCACCACGCCGTTGCCGATCAGGCACAGCGCGCCGTCGCGCAAAATGCCGGACGGGATCAGGTGCAGCACCGTCTTCTTGCCGTTGATGACCAGCGTGTGGCCGGCATTGTGGCCGCCCTGGAAACGCACCACCGCACCGATTTCCTCGGTGAGCAGGTCGACGACCTTGCCCTTGCCTTCATCGCCCCACTGGGCGCCGAGAACGACGACTGACTGACCCATGATTCAACTCCTGATGTGCGGCCATCGGGGCCGCGTTGGAAGTGAGTGACTGATTGTGTATCCGGTTGCGGTTGCAGCATGTTGACGCCTCCATCGGGGAAGCCTCGGCCGCGCGCGCTCCAGACGACGAGCTTGTTCAAAAGCATGCAAAAGCCGGCGGACTTTCGTCCGGCCGGCTTTCGGAGATTTTACAGGAAACTTTCCCCGCCTGCGGGAAAAGATGCGGGGGGCGCGTCCGCCGCGCCTACCTGTCGGACTTCAGGTATTGCAGGAACGGGTCGCTTTTGTCCAGCACGATCACGCTGCCGCCGTCGCCGAAGGCGCCGCGGTAGGCTTCGAGGCTGCGGTAGAACGCGTAGAAACCCGGATCGGCCTTGCTCGCATCGGCATAGATCTTCGTCGCCTGCGCATCGCCCTCGCCACGCGCGCGCTGCGCATCCCGCTCGGCGTCGGCCACGATCACCTGCGCGTCGCGATCGGCCCCGGCGCGGATCGTGCGCGCCTGCTCCTCGCCTTCGGCGCGCAACTTGCTCGCCACCTGCTTGCGCTGCGCGCTCATCCGCGCGTACACGTCGGTGATGACCTGCGAATCGGTCGGCAGGTCGATCTGCTTCAGGCGCAGGTCGACGATGTTCACGCCCAGCGTCTTCGCGCCGTCGTTGATGTTCTTGAGCTGCGAGGCGACGATCTCGTCGCGGTCGCCGGACACCAGTTGCTGCAAGGTGCGCGCGTTGATCTGGTTGCGCAGCGCATTGGCGATGATCGGTTCCAGCCGCGATTCGGCCACGCGCTCCTCGCCGCCGGTGGCGCGGTAGAACGCGCGCACATCCGAGATGTAGCCGATCGCGAAGAAATCGATGCTGACGTCCTTGCGTTCGGAGGTGAGGTAGCGCTCCGGCTGGGTCTCCAGCACCTTGAAGCGGCGGTCGAACACGCGCGCCGTTTCCAGCAGCGGGATCTTGAAATGCAGGCCCGGCGGCACGTCGTAGCGCACCACCTTGCCGAGGTTCAACACCAGCGCGGTCTGGTCCTCGCGCACCTGGTAGACCGAGCCGAACAGGCCGACCAGCACGACCACGGCGATGACGATGATTCCGGGAAGCTTCATGTCCTCACCTCACTCCCGCGTGGTCGGCCGCGTCGGCCGGGCGTTGCCGCCGTTTTGGGTGGAGTCGTCCTGCATCGTCGCATCCAGCGTTGGCAACACTGTCGCCGGCAACGGCTGGGTCGGCGCGGGTGGCGGCGGCGAAGACGACGCTTGCGGCGATGCCTGCTGCGCCGGCGCGGCGGCAGGCATCGGCACGTAGATCAGCTGCTTGCCGTCGCCACCGACCACCTTGCGGTTCTGCGCCAGCACCTGCTGCACGGTTTCCAGCCACAGGCGCTTGCGGGTCACTTCCGGCGCGGCCTTGTACTCGGCGTAAATCTGGCTGTAGCGGCTGGCGTCGCCCTCGGCCTTGGCGACGATGCTCTGCCGGTAGCCTTCGGCGCCGGCGCGACGCTTGGCCGCTTCGCCGCGCGCCTCCGGCACCACTTGCGCCGCGTAGGCATTGGCTTCGTTGACCAGGCGATCCTTGACCTGCTGCGCGGAATTCACTTCGTCGAAGGCCGGTTTCACTTCCTCCGGCGGACGCGCGTCGGGCAGATTCAACTCGGTCACGACCAATCCGGTGTGGTAGGCATTGAGCGATTCCTGCAAGCGCTCCTTCGCCGCCGCGGCCAGCGGACCGCGCGCGCCGAGCACGGTGTCCAGCGGCGCGCGCCCGACCTGCTCGCGCAACGCGCTTTGCGCGGCCTGCTTCAGCACTTCGTCCGCATCGCGGGTGCCGAACGCGTATTCCTTCGCGTCGGCCACTTGATATTGCACGTTGAGCGAGACGATGACGATGTTCTCGTCGTTGGTCAGCACCGGCACGGTATTGCCGAAGGTGCGCACCGAGGTCGCGTCGATCTTCTTCACCATCTCGACCGGCCACGGCCACTTGAAGTTGGGGCCGGGCTGCATGATGCGGGCGAAGCGGCCGAAGCGCAGCACCACGCCGCGCTGCTGTTCGCCGATCAGCTTGAAGCTGGAGAACAGCAGCAGCACGACCACCACGATGGCGAGCCAACGCCACCAGCCCCCCTTGCCGTCGAACAGTTGGCGCAGGCGCGCGAGAAGCTCGTCCAGCGGATTGCCCGGCTTCTTGCGCCGCGGCGGCCACGGATTCGGGTTGTCGTTGCCATTGCCGCCACCATTGCCGGGGCCGCTGCTGCCAGGTGTGTTCCAGGCCATGCCGTATCCAGAGACCAATGCAGATTCGATGAAAGACTGTCCGATTCTAGCAGGCCGCGGCTAAACGCCGACGCGGTCGCGTTCCCATTCGGCCACATCGGCCGGCGGCAACAGCGCTTCCAGCGCGTGTCCCCCGGCCTGTGCGGCGAGGCGCTGCGCGTCGGAAAGCGCCAGGTCGAGCTGCAGATGCCAGCCGTGTTCGTCATGCACCTCGCCGACGATCGCGCCAAGTTCGTGCAGGCGCGAACGCAAACGCCCGGCACCGTTCGACAGGCGCAATTCGCCGCGCACGCGCTGGAACCCAAGACGCTGGCCGAGCACGTCGCGCAGCAGCGCGATGCCGTCGCCGTCGCGCGCGGAAATCCATACGCGTTCATGCCCTTCGCCCGGAACGTCGTGGCGCGGCTTCGCGTCCTCGATGCGGTCGATCTTGTTGAACACCAGCAACTGCGGCAACTCGCCGGCGCCGATTTCGGCCAGCACTTCGTCGACCTGGGCGATGCGTTCGTCGCGCAGCGGGTCGGCGGCATCGACCACGTGCAGCAGCAAGTCGGCTTCACGCGCTTCGCTCAGGGTGGAACGGAACGCAGCGACCAGTTCGTGCGGCAAGTCGCGGACGAAACCGACCGTATCGGCCAGCACCACGCCGCCGCCGGGAAGCTCGATGCGGCGCACCGTCGGGTCGAGCGTGGCGAACAACTGGTCGGCCGCATACGCTTCGGCGCCGGTGAGCGTGTTGAACAGCGTGGACTTGCCCGCATTGGTGTAGCCGACCAGGGCCACCCGCGGCAATTCGCTGCGCACGCGCGCACGACGCATCTGGGTGCGCTGCACTTCGACTTTCTCCAGCCGCTTCTGCAACTGCTCGACGCGCTTCTGCAGCAGGCGGCGGTCGGTTTCGAGCTGGGTTTCGCCGGGGCCGCGCAGGCCGATCGAACCGCCGCGCTGGCGCTCCAAGTGGGTCCAGCCGCGCACGAGGCGCGTGGCCATGTGCTTCAACTGCGCCAGTTCGACCTGCAGCTTGCCTTCGTGCGAACGCGCACGCTGGGCGAAGATGTCGAGGATCAGCCCGGTGCGGTCGAGCACGCGGCGCTGCAAGGCCTTTTCGAGGTTGCGCTCCTGGCCGGGCGAGAGCGGGAAATTGACCAGCACCAGATCCGCATCGCTGGCATCGGCGACGGCCTTGGCTTCTTCCAGCTTGCCGGAGCCGATCAGCGTCGACGGATTGGGCCGGTCGATGCGCGCCGGCAGCGTTGCCGCGATCGTCGCGCCGGCCGAGCGCGCCAGCTCGGCGAACTCTTCGGCCACGTCGTCGGCCAACGGGCCGCTGTGCGGCTGGATCAACAGGGCGTGTTCGCCTTTTTTCGAGCGTTCAAACATTTGCCCAGTATTGGGGCAAATCGGCGAAAATCAATGCTGCTCCCCTCACCCCTTCATGGGAGAGGGACTGCGCACAAGGCGCGCAGAATAGAGAAATCGGCTTTTCGAGCAACACTCGCTGCGCTCGTGCCCCCTCTCCCACCCCTTCGAGGCACCCTCTCCCACGAAGGGGAGAGGGAACAGCCGATCACTCGGCCGTTTCGGCCTCGCCTTCGTCCTCGTCGGCCGAGGCCGAGCCGCCGCCCGGTCCCATGCGCACGTTGCGCGACGGCACCACGGTGGAAATGGCGTGCTTGTACACCATCTGGCTCACGGTATTGCGCAGCAGCACCACGAACTGATCGAAGGATTCGATCGTGCCCTGCAACTTGATGCCGTTGACCAGATAGACCGACACCGGCACACGCTCGCGCCGCAGCGCGTTGAGAAATGGGTCCTGCAACGATTGCCCCTTGGACATGACACGCTCCCGCTCGTTTCTGTTCTTGTAGTTGGCACCGCCACCGCGTCCCTAGCCGACCCACGGATGCCACCGAGCATGGTACACAACCTGACGCGATTGGCGAGTGATGGAGACACCGAAACGCGAACCGGCGCACGCTGCACCGCGAATTCGACGGCGGTCGCTCAGCCGAGGAAGCGCCGCAGCGCCTCGTCCAGCCCGGAGCGCTCGGCCTGCGGGTCGAACCAGCGTGCAGCCAGCTCGCCGCGCAACCAAGTGAGCTGGCGCTTGGCCAGTTGCCGCGTGGCGAAGATCGCCTTGTCGCGGAATTCGCCTGCCGTGGTTTTCCCGTCCAGGAATGCCCATGCCTGGCGATAACCCACCGCGCGGATCGCCGGCAAATCCAGCGGCGCCGGATGATTGCGCAATTCCGGCATGTCGCGCAGGCGGTGCACTTCGTCGAGAAACCCGGTTTCGAGCATCGCATCGAAGCGGCGTTCGATGCGTTCGTGCAGCACGCTGCGTTCGCGCGGCGCCAGCACCAGCTTGAGCATGCGGAACGGGAATTTCCGCCCATGCGACTCGCGCTGCCATTGCGAAATCGGCTTGCCGGAAATGCGGAACACTTCCAGCGCGCGCTGGATGCGCTGCGGATCGGTCGGCTTGATCTTCGCCGCGGCGCCGGCGTCGATTCGTGCAAGCACCACGTGCATGGCCGGCCAGCCGCAACGTTCCGCTTCCGCGGCGATTTCCGCACGCACGCCCGCGTCGGCCTCCGGCATCGGCGAAAGTCCATCGAACAATGCGGAAAAATACAGTCCGGTACCGCCGGCGAGGATCGGCAATTTCCCGCGTGCGGCAATGCGGCGCAACGCGGCCTCGGCGTCGCCCGCGAATTCCGCCGCCGAATACGGCTGCCACGGCTCACGCACGTCGAGCAGATGATGGCGAACCTGCGCCTGCTCCTCGCGCGTCGGCTTGGCCGCGCCGATGTCGAGGCCGCGATAGACCAGCGCCGAATCGACGCTGACGATCTCGCCATCGAAACGCCGCGCCCATTCCAGTGCCAGCGCCGACTTGCCCGACGCGGTCGGCCCCATCAAGGCGATGGCGGGTGGCCGTGAATCAATCATCGGGCCAGACGATCGCGGGTTTCCTGTCGACGCGCGGCGCGGGAATCGCGGCGACCGCGCTCCACACCTTCAGCGCATCGACGGTGGCGGCGACGTCGTGCACGCGCAGGATTTTCGCGCCGTTCTGCGCGGCGATCAGGTGCGCGGCAACCGAGCCGAACACGCGTTCGCCCGGCACTTCGCGCCCGGTGATTTCGCCGATGCTGCGCTTGCGCGACAGGCCGGCGAGAATCGGCACGCCGAAATCGAGGAACCGCGCCTGCTGCGCCAGCAGCGTCATATTGTGCCGCGTGGTCTTGCCGAAGCCATAGCCGGGATCTAGGATGATTTTCTTCTTGTCGATGCCGGCCATCTCCGCGGCGAAGATGCGCTCGGCGAGGAAGCGATGCACTTCTTCGACCACGTCGTCGTACTGCGGGTTCTGCTGCATCGAGCGCGGCTCGCCAAGCATGTGCATGACGATCACCGGCAACTTCAATTCGGCGACCGCGTCGAGCGCGCCGGGCTGGCGCAGGCCGCAAATGTCGTTGACGATGTGCGCACCGGCGTTCACGGCCGCGCGCATCACCTCGGGCTTGCAGGTGTCGATGCTGAGCGGAACGCTCGTCGCCTTCGCCAATCGCTCGATCAGCGGAATGACCCGATGCAGCTCTTCATCGAGCGGCACTTCATCCGCGCCGGGGCGGGTGGATTCGCCGCCGATATCGAGGATGTCTGCGCCTTCTTCGACGAGCTGCATCGCGTGCGCGTAGGCGGCATCGGGCGAATCGTGCTTGCCGCCATCCGAGAACGAATCGGGCGTGACGTTGACGATGCCCATCACGCGCGGCACGTCGAGCCTGAGGATGCGGCCATTGCAGTCGAGTTTGGGAGTCGTATCGAACATCATCCACCGCGTTTCTTGTTGGCCGTGCCGATGGCGACGCCCAATGCCACGCCTATGCAAACGCCTACCGCGATGTTGTGCATGGCCATGCCGATGGCCACGCCCAGCGCGACACCAATGCCGATGCCCGTCGCCATCGGATTCTTGCGCGGCGTTTGCGGTTGCTGGTTCATGCGGCTCGCTCAAAGAAAAAGGCCAGACAAAGTCTGGCCTTTCGTCATGCAACTGGCAACGATGCGGTCAAGCCTGCGTCGCGGGGCCGCCGATGACCGGGGCCGGCGCGGAACCGCCGCCCTTGTCCTGCGGCTTGTCATCCTTGGCGACCCAATCGGCCGGCGGCTTCGGCGCGCGGCCTTCCATGATGTCCTTGACCTGTTCGGCGTCGATGGTTTCCCACTCCATCAGCGCGGCGGTCATCGCCTCGACGCGGTCGCGCTTGGCTTCGAGGATGTTCTTCGCCACCGCGTACTGCTCGTCGAGGATGCGGCGGATTTCCGCATCGACCTTCTGCTGGGTGGCTTCGGAAATGGTCTTGTTGTGGATGCCGTAACCGCTGTCGGAATCGGCATAGACCATCGTGCCGAGCGCATCGCTCATGCCGTAGCGGGTGACCATGCCGCGCGCCATCACGGTAGCGCGCTCGAAGTCGTTGGATGCGCCGGTGGAGACGCGACCCACGAACAACTCCTCGGCGATGCGGCCGCCGAACATGATCGCGAGTTCGTCCAGCATCTTGTCCTTGTACAGGCTGATGCGGTCGAATTCCGGCAATTGCCAGGTCAGGCCCAAGGCCATGCCGCGCGGCATGATCGTGACCTTGTGCACCGGGTCGGCGGTCGGCAGCGACATCGCCACCACCGCGTGGCCGGATTCGTGGTACGCGGTGGCGCGGCGCTCTTCCTCGCGCATCACCATGCTCTTGCGCTCGGGCCCCATGTAGACCTTGTCCTTGGCGTCCTCGAACTCGCGCATCGACACTTCGCGCTTGTTGCGGCGCGCGGCGAACAAGGCCGCTTCATTGCACAGGTTGGCCAGATCGGCGCCGGAGAAGCCCGGCGTGCCGCGCGCCAGCACGTCGGCCTTGACGTCGTCGCTCAGCGGCAGCTTGCGCATGTGCACGTGCAGGATCTGCTCGCGGCCCTTGATGTCGGGCAGGCCGACCATCACTTGGCGGTCGAAGCGGCCCGGGCGCAGCAACGCCTTGTCGAGCACGTCGGCGCGGTTGGTCGCGGCGATGACGATCACCCCTTCGCTGCCCTCGAAGCCGTCCATTTCGACCAGCATCTGGTTGAGGGTCTGCTCGCGCTCGTCGTGGCCGCCGCCCATGCCGGAACCGCGATGGCGGCCGACCGCATCG
>JAATFG010000042.1 GCA_015655355.1 Lysobacterales bacterium | reverse complement strand
TTGCCGAACAGGATCAGCGGCGCGCGTTCGTCGCCTTCGCCGCGTTCCAGTTCGCGCGCGATGCGCTGCAGATACGGCAGCGAGAATTCGCGGTACATCGCAGGCCCCAGCACGCCGCCCCAGGTATCGAACACTTGCAAGGCTTGCGCGCCGGCGGCGCGTTGCGCGGACAGGTACGCGATCACCGCATCGGTGTTAACCGACAACAGCTTGTGCAGGGTGGCCGGGTCGTTCAGCGCCATCGCCTTGATCGTCGAATAGTTGTCGCTGCCGCCGCCTTCGACCATGTAGCAGGCCAGCGTCCACGGGCTGCCGGAAAAACCGATCAGCGGCACCTTGTCGTCGAGTTCGCGGCGGATCAGGCGCACCGCGTCCATCACGTAGCGCAGCTCGGTTTCCATGTCCGGCACGGAAAGTTTTTCCGCATCGCCCATCGTGCGGATCGTGCGCTCGAACTTCGGGCCTTCGCCTTCGACGAAATACAAACCGAGGCCCATCGCATCGGGCACGGTGAGGATGTCGCTGAAAAGGATCGCCGCGTCGATGTCGAAACGGCGCAGCGGTTGCAGCGTCACTTCGCAGGCGATTTCCGGGTTCTTGGCCATGCCGAGAAAGCTGCCGGCCTTGGCCCGCGTGGCGCGGTATTCCGGCAAATAGCGACCGGCCTGGCGCATCAGCCACACGGGCGTGCAATCGGTGGGCTGGCGGCGCAATGCGCGCAGGAAGCGCTCGTTTTTCATGTAAGTTCCCGTCCGTGAATTTCCCGCGATGGCGGGAGTTCCGTGTTCGATGGTGTCAGCGCGGCGGCTCGGTGCCTTGCACGAAGGTCATCCGGAAACCGCGCTTGAGGTGCGAATCGCGCGCCTTCTCGAACGCGTGCGTGGCCTGGTCCTGTTGCAAATACTGCTCGCGCTTGAACTGCGAGCGCCCGCCGAGCTGGCCGCTCTCGCGCAGCAGTTCCCAGCCGCCGAACAAATCCGGTTGCAAGGTCAGTTGCACGTACTTGGCCGCTTCGCCGGCGCTGGGAGGTTGTTGCAGGAAGATGCGCATGCTGCGAATTGTAGCCGCAGGCGGTCGTGGCCGGCGCGGCGTGCATGCACGGGCTGGCTTCTCAGAAGGGTGGAGGCAATTCCCAGCGGATGGCGACGCGGTCAGTTCCGCCGTCGCCTCGGTGCACATCCAGTCGATAGCCTGGTTGGCCGGGTTCGGGCCAGACGCTCATCTGCCAGTGCTCGCCTTGTTGCCGGCGCTGCCCGGAGGCATCGAACTCGGAACGATTGATCTCGGTCGTCGCTGCCAACGGCAGGCGCGCGAAAGCGGCCATCGTGCCGCCGTCGCAGCCTGCGCCGGGGCGGTTGAAGGCGACTTGGGTTTGGCAGCTTTCGATGAAGGCCGGTGGAGGTGCAGCGGCAGCGCCGGATTTCACGTATTCGTCCGCCAACACTTGCTGTTGCCGCAGCCACAGCAGCAGGTTGGCCGCTTCCTCGACCCGGATTCCGTCGAGGCGGGCGTAACCACGGGATGGGATGGCGGTGCAATCCTCGCCCAGAGCGACACGCGGGTCGCCATGATCCTGCAAGGGAAACGCCTCGTATTCCTTCCCCAACTCAACCACCACGAACTCGCGCAGGCAGGTACCGGGCGCGGGTGATTCGGCTTGAAGGCGGAAGCTGACGTAGCTTGCTTTGCAACCACGCGTCTCCGGCGAAGCCGCACACGGGTCCACCCATGGTGGTGGCTTGCCTCCCGCTTCCCGTGGCATTTGATAGTGGACTTCAGTGGATTCGATTCGTTTTTGCAGTGCCGGTACCAGCCGCGCCTTGGCCGCAGCGATGGCCGTGCCGGCACCCGGTGCTGAACCGGCATGCGCCAATGTGCAGCAGGACAGCAACATCGCTCCGCAAACCATCGCTCGCATCGGCACGTCCTCCGTGGCGTCGAAACTCAGTTCGTCTTCAATACGGCAAGCACATCGGCTTCGTCGACGTCGGCGACCATTTCGGCCTTGCCGATGCCGCGCCACAGGATCAGGCGCAGGTGGCCGGCGAGGTTCTTCTTGTCCAGGCGCATCCGCGCCAGCAGCGCTTCGGCGCGCAGGCCGGCGGGAATCTCGGTCGGCAGGCCGAAATCGCGCAGCAGCGCGGCGTAGTTTTCCGCATCGTCGCGCGACGCCATGCCGAGCTGCGCCGCCAGTTTCGCCGCCTGCACCATGCCGACCGCGACCGCTTCGCCGTGGTTGAGCGCGTCGTTGCCGGCACCGCTGTAGCCCTGTTCGGCTTCGATCGCGTGGCCGAAGGTGTGGCCGAGGTTGAGCAACGCGCGCTCGCCTTTTTCCAGCGGATCGCGCTCGGTGATTTCGGCCTTGTGTTCGCACGAACGCGCGATCGCCTGCGCCAGCGCGGCGGCGTCGAAGTTCAACAGCGCTTCGCGTTCGGCGCGCAGCCACTCGAAGAACAGCGGATCGCGGATGCCGCCGTACTTGATCACTTCGGCAAGACCGGCGCGCAGTTCGCGGATCGGCAGGCTGTGCAGCACGTCGGTGTCGGCGATCACCGCGCGCGGCGGATGGAATGCGCCGACCAGGTTCTTGCCTTGCGGAATGTCCACTGCGGTCTTGCCACCGACGCTGGAATCGACCATCGACAGCAGCGTCGTCGGCAGTTGCACGCAATCGATGCCGCGCATCCAGCACGCCGCGGCGAAACCGGCCAGATCGCCGACCACGCCGCCGCCGAGCGCGAACACGCAGGCATCGCGAGTCGCGCCGAGCGCGGCGAGGGCGTCGATCGTCTGGCCGAAATGCTCCAGCGTCTTGGATTGCTCGCCGGCCGGCAGCACGAATCCACCGATCTTCAGGCCGGGCTTCGCCGCCAGCAGCGCGTCGCGCACTTGCGCCGCGTACAGCGGCGCGACGTGCGAATCGGACACCAGCAGCGCGTGCTTGCCGCGCAGGGTTTGCACGAGCAATGCGCCGTCGCCGAGCAGGCCGGGGCCGATGTGGATGCGGTACGGATGTTCGCCGCCGACTTCGACGACGCGGTGCGTGCACGGTTTTTCTGAAGGCAGGTTCATTGCGTTGCGGATTCGGGATTCGGCAGGTCGCTGCGCTGCCATTGCCGCGCCAGTTGCTGCACCAGCGCGATGGTGGCCTCGTGCGGGGAAAGTGCGTCGGTATCGAGGCAAATGTCGGCGGCGTGCGCATACAGCGGTTCGCGCCGCGCGGCCAGTTCGCGCAGGGTTTGCGCGCGGTCGGCGACGTTGAGCAGCGGCCGGTTCTTGTCGTGGCCGACCCGCTTGAGCTGCGCCTCGACGCCCACCTTCAGCCACACCACGAAGCCGCGTTCGCGCATGCATGCGCGGTTTTCTTCGTCCAGCACCGCGCCGCCGCCGGTCGAGACCAGTTGGCCGTTGCCGGCGAGAATCGCGGCCAGCACTTCGCGCTCGCGTTTGCGGAAACCGGCTTCGCCTTCGTGCGCGAAGATCGCCGGGACGCTCGCGCCGCAGCGCCCGACGATTTCATGATCCACATCGATGAAACGCAGCCCGAAACGCTCGGCCAGGCGTTTGCCGATCGAGGTTTTGCCGGCGCCCATCGGGCCGATCAGGACGAGGTTCGGTGCGGGATTCATGCGCTGCGCATGCTAACACTTCGTGGCGCGGCCTTAACGCGCGCGGGGTTAGCTTGGCCATCCCGGCGCAAAGCGCGCCATTGCAAGTGAAGGGATTTGCCATGACCGTCGCCAAAATCATCGAAGTCAACGCGTCGTCGAAGAAAGGCATCGAGGACGCCGTCGCCACCGGCCTGAAAAAGACCGGCGAAACCGTGAAGAACATCAAGGGCGCGTGGGTCAACGAAATCAAGGTCACCACCGCGGACGACGGCACGGTGGAGGAGTGGCGCGTGAACCTGCGGATCAGTTTCGTCGTGGCATGAGGTTGCGGTTCCGGTCCAGCGGAATCGTCCTGTCCGCCAATGCCGGCAGCGCGCGCAGCGCCTGCCGGCTGATGCGCTCGTAGTGCATGACGAAGCGCGCGACTTGCCCGCGGCTCATGCCGCAGCGTGAGGGTTCCTTCGCCGACAAGGCCTGCTCCTGCTGCCAGCGCCATTCGGGCACGATCTCGAAACTCGGCGGTTGCAGGAACCACAGCGCGTCGATGCGCTGCCACAGCGGAGGGTAATCCCTTGCCAGCGCGTCGTTGCAGAATTTGCGCCAGTGGCCTTGCGCGTCCTCGTCGCGTTCGAGCGCGTTCAGTGGATCGTGCAAATCCTCGTTGCGCTGCGCCGGCGTGGCGAGGAACCAGCCCTCGAACACGATCAGGTCGGCGCGCTCGATGCGCGGCCATTCCGGTTCGGGCAGGCGCTCGTCGGCGAGTTTGTCGAAGCGCGGCAGCGCGACGGCTTCGCCGCGCTTGAGCGCATCCAGCGTGCGCAGCGCGAGCGCCACGTCGTGCGTGCCGGCCGGGCCGCGCGTGCGCAGCAACGGATGCACGTCGCGGGCGAGCGTTTCGCGTTCGTGCCTGCGCAGGTAGAAATCGTCGATGGACACGACCGCCGCGTGCAGTCCGCGCGCTTCCGCGCATTGCGCGATCTGCGCGGCCAGGGTTGACTTGCCGGTGCCTTGCAGTGCGCTGATGCCGAGCAGCGGTGCCGTCGATGTGAGCGCGGCAAGTGCGTCGTCGAGCGCTGCGTTCACCAAATCTTCGGGGAATTTTCCGGGAAAGCCAGCGCCGGCGTGCGTGGTCGTCGTCATCGCGCGACAATAGCGCAAGAACTCCACGGTGATGAACATGAGCCACGATTTGTACGCCGAAGCGTTGTCCACGTTCGCCGCCCTGTTCGCCGAAGCCAGGGCCGCGCTGCGCGAAATCGAATACAACGCGATGACCGTCGCCACCGCCACGGCGGGCGGCCGCCCGTCGGCGCGCACGGTGCTGCTCAAGTCCTTCGACGAGCGCGGCTTCGTGTTCTATACGCACCTGGCCAGCCACAAGGGCCGCGAGATCGCCGTCAATCCGCATGCGGCGCTGTTGCTGCTGTGGCGCAGCCTGCGCGAAGCCGGCGTGCAGGTGCGCGTCGAAGGCGCGGTCGAACACGTGAGCGATGCGGAAGCCGATGCGTATTTCGCCAGCCGCGCGCGCATGTCGCAGATCGGCGCGTGGGCGTCGCTGCAATCGCAAACGCTGCAATCGCACGAGCAGTTCGAGGCGCGCATTGCCGGGTTCGAGCAGAGATTCGCCGGGGTCGAAGTGCCGCGTCCGCAAGGCTGGACGGGGCTACGGGTGGTGCCGGACGCGTTCGAATTCTGGTACGGCGCGCAATTCCGCCTGCACGAGCGCTGGCGCTACGAACGCGCCGGCGACGGCAGTTGGTCGAAGCGGATGCTGTTCCCGTAAGCCGACATGTCCCTCTCCCACGAGGGGAGAGGGAGAAACACATCACGCGGCTTCCGCGACCTTGGCTTGCGTTGGCTGGCTTGGAGCGGAACTGCGGATGAGGTGGTCGAACGCGGCCAGCGAGGCCTTCGCGCCTTCGCCGAGCGCGATCACGATCTGCTTGTATGGCACCGTGGTGCAGTCGCCGGCGGCGAACACGCCCGGCACGCTGGTCTGGCCGCGGTCATCGACGATGATTTCGCCGCGCGCGGTCAGCGCGACCACGCCCTTCAACCATTCGGTGTTCGGCAGCAAACCGATCTGGACGAAGATGCCTTCCAGTTGCACGGTGTGGTTGGCGTGCGTGGTGCGGTCTTCGTAGACGAGGCCGCTGACCTTGTTGCCGTCGCCGAGCACTTCGGTGGTGGCCGCGGACAGGATGATGTCCACGTTCGCCAGGCTGCGCAGCTTGCGTTGCAGCACTTCGTCGGCGCGCAGCGTGTCGCCGAATTCGATCAAGGTGACGTGCGAGACGATGCCGGCCAGGTCGATCGCCGCTTCGACGCCGCTGTTGCCGCCACCGATCACCGCCACGCGCTTGCCCTTGAACAGCGGGCCGTCGCAGTGCGGGCAATAGGCCACGCCCTTGTTGCGGTACTGTTCTTCGCCCGGCACGTTCATCTGCCGCCAGCGCGCGCCGGTGGACAGGATCACGGTCTTCGATTTCAGCGACGCGCCATTGGCCAGCTTGATTTCGATGAGGCCATCGCTGCCGGCGGGAACCAGGTGCTCGCCGCGTTGCAGGTTCATCACGTCCACGTCGTACTGCTTGACGTGCTGTTCCAGCGCGACGCCGAGCTTCGGGCCTTCGGTTTCCTGCACCGAGATGAAGTTCTCGATCGCCAGCGTGTCCAGCACCTGGCCGCCGAAGCGTTCCGCCGCGATGCCGGTGCGGATGCCCTTGCGTGCCGCGTAAATCGCCGCCGCCGCGCCGGCCGGGCCGCCGCCGACGACGAGCACCTCGAACGCCTCCTTCTGCGAAATCTTCGCCGCCTCGCGCTTGCTCGCGCCGGTGTCGATCTTGGCGACGATTTCGGCCAGGCCCATGCGGCCGTTGGCGAACATTTCGCCATTGAGGAACACGGTCGGCAGGCCCATCACTTCGCGCGCTTCGGCTTCCTGCTGGAACGCCGCGCCGTCGATCGCGGTGTGGGTGATGTTCGGGTTCAGCACCGCCATCAGGTTCAGCGCCTGCACCACGTCCGGGCAGTTGTGGCAGGTCTGGGAGAAGAAGGTCTCGAACGCGAACTTGCCTTCAAGATTCTTGATCTGCTCGATCACCTCCGCAGCTTCCTTGCTCGGATAGCCGCCGACTTGCAGCAGCGCAAGCACCAGCGAGGTGAATTCGTGGCCCATCGGCAAGCCGGCGAAGGCGACGTGGATGCTCTCGCCCGGCGCGCGGATCTGGAAGCTCGGCTTGCGCGCATCGTCGCCGTGTTCGCTGCAGGAAACCATGTCCGAGAGCGCTTCGATGTCGTGCAGCATTTCGCGCATTTCGCCCGACAGGTCGCTGTCGTCGAGCGAGGCGACCAGCAGCACCGGGCGGGTCAGGCGTTCGAGGTAGGCCTTCAGTTGCGTCTTGAGGGATTCGTCCAACATGGGAAATCTCCAGTCGAGATACGGGGAATTCGGGGAACGCCATCCCGGCGAAAGCCGGGATCCAGTGCCTTCATGCACTGCGAGGGAAAGACGTCGGGTTCCGGCTTTCGCCGGAACGACGAGCGGAATGCGGAAGCAATTCCAAAACTTCGGGCAGGAAGGCTTGGAACTGCTCCCGACGCGGGCCGGGGGGAGAGACCGGCACGCGCGGGAGGCAGGGTCGAACTGTTTTGGTCGAACTGTCTTGAAGCGGGTGTCGCTCAGATCTTGCCGACGAGGTCGAGGCTCGGCGCGATGGTCTTGGCGCCTTCCTTCCACTTGGCCGGGCACACTTCGCCCGGGTGCGCGGCGGTGTACTGCGCGGCCTTGAGCTTGCGCAGGGTTTCGCTGACGTCGCGGGCGATTTCGTTGCTGTGCACTTCGGCGGTCTTGATCACGCCGTCCGGGTTGACGATGAAGGTACCGCGCAGGGCCAGGCCTTCTTCCTCGATCAGCACGTCGAACGCCTTGGACAGCGCGTGGGTCGGGTCGCCGACCAGCGGGAACTTGGCCTTGCCCACGGCCGGCGAGGTTTCGTGCCACACCTTGTGCGCGAAGTGGGTGTCGGTCGAGACGATGTACACCTCGGTGCCGAGCTTCTGGAATTCGGCGTAGTTGTCGGCCGAGTCTTCGATTTCGGTCGGGCAGTTGAAGGTGAATGCCGCCGGCAGAAAGATCAGCACCGACCACTTGCCCTTCAGGGATTGCTCGGTGACTTCGACGAACTTGCCGTTGTGGAAGGCCTGCGCCTTGAACGGCTGGACCTGGGTGTTGATGAGGGACATCGTGGATTCCTTATTGCAAAGGGAGTGGAGGAATGACAGTCGCGCTGCCACGGCGCAAACTTTATGCGGCACTGCGTAATTAGACAACTCTATTGATTTCGATTGGATTGATAGGATTTATCAATTATTGATAGATCGATCCTATCGAACCATCACGCAGCATCTTCCCGATCCATGACAAGCCTTTGATTTGCCGATGACTTCTCCCATTTCCCCGGCGCGCGTCGATGCGCTGTTGCGCGCGGCCAGCGTGACGATTGAGCGCGCCGATGCCGAACTCCTGCTCGGTCATGCGCTGCAGCACGACCGCGCGTGGCTGTTCGCGCATGCCACCGATCCCATCGAGGCCGCGCAGGCCGAGGCGTTCGCGCAACTCGTGCAGCGCCGTGTCGATGGCGAGCCGGTGGCGTATCTGGTCGGCACGCGCGGGTTCTGGACGCTGGATTTGAACGTCACCCGTGACACGCTGATTCCGCGCCCGGAAACCGAATTGCTGGTCGAACTCGCCCTCGCGCGGATTCCCGAAAGCGCACCGGCGCGCGTCGCCGACCTCGGCACCGGCAGCGGCGCGATCGCGTTGAGCATCGCCAGCGAACGCCCGCTGGCTTCGGTCATCGCGACCGACGAATACAAGGCCGCGCTCGCGGTTGCGGTCGGCAATGCGCGGCGCAACGGCATCGACAACGTGTGGTTCCGCCGCGGCGACTGGTACGAAGCGCTGGGCAACGAGCGCTTCGACGTGATCGTGTCCAATCCGCCGTACATCGAAAGCCGCGATGCGCATTTGCGGCAGGGCGATTTGCGCCATGAGCCGATGACGGCACTGGCATCCGGCGAAGATGGCCTGGACGCGATTCGCGCCATCGCGCGCGATGCGCCGAGGCATCTGGCGCGCGGTGGCTGGTTGCTGCTCGAACACGGCTGGAACCAGGGCGCGGCGGTACGCGAATTGCTCACACAGGCCGGTTTCGTCGATGTTTGCACCGAGCGCGACCTCGAAGATCGCGATCGGGCAACGCTTGGCCGGCTTGGGTAGAGCCGGGCTTGCCCGGCTGTTGTTCCGGCGCGCGAAATCAAAAACCAGCCGAGCTCGGCTCTACAATGTGCGCATCGCGAAACAAGGGAATCCGCCATGCGCACGCTCTACCCGGAAATCGAACCGTTCGACGTCGGCACGTTGAAGGTGGACGAACGCCACGTGCTGTATTACGAGCAGTGCGGCAACCCGAACGGCAAGCCGGTGGTGCTGTTGCACGGTGGTCCCGGCGCCGGCTGCAGCGCGAAGATGCGCCGCTTCCACGATCCGGCCAAATATCGCATCGTCCTGTTCGACCAGCGCGGCAGCGGGCGCTCGACGCCGCACGCCGATCTGGTCGACAACACGACCTGGGACCTGGTCGCCGACATCGAAAAGCTGCGCGGGAAACTCGGCATCGACAGCTGGCAGGTGTTCGGCGGTTCGTGGGGCTCGACGCTCGCGCTCGCTTACGCCGAAACCCATCCGCGGCGCGTCACCGAACTGGTGTTGCGCGGCATCTTCATGCTGCGCCGCTGGGAGCTGGAGTGGTTCTATCAGGAAGGCTGTAATCGCATCTTCCCGGATGCGTGGGAGCATTACCTCGACGCGATTCCCGAAGTCGAACGGCATGACCTGATTTCCGCGTTCCATCGCCGTTTGACCAGCGACAACGAAGCGACGCGTCTGGCCGCGGCGCGCGCATGGAGCGTGTGGGAAGGCGCGACCAGTTTCCTGCGCGTGGATTCGGATTTCGTCAGCGGCCATGAGGATGCGCGCTTCGCGCTGGCCTTCGCGCGGATCGAGAACCACTACTTCGTCAACGGTGGCTTCTTCGAGGCCGATGACCAGTTGCTGCGCGACGCGCACAAGATCGCCGACATTCCCGGCGTGATCGTGCACGGCCGCTACGACGTGGTGTGCCCGCCGCAGAATGCGTGGGACCTGCACAAGGCCTGGCCGAAGGCGAAGCTGGTGTTCAATCCGACCTCGGGGCATTCGGCGTTCGAGGCCGAACATGTCGATGCGCTGGTGAGCGCGACCGACGCGTTCGCTTGATGCTTTCCCTAGTGTGGTGTCTCATAAATAACTTGAACTATGTTGCGACTTGGCTGTCGAAGT
>JAATFG010000027.1 GCA_015655355.1 Lysobacterales bacterium | reverse complement strand
GCAACACGCTCCGGAAGATCGGCGAACCCACACCGAATCCCACGGCACGGGCAGCGGCAACGAAGTCAGGGAAATCCCAAGTACCGTAGGGCGAGTCCGTGCGGCACTGATGCGGCCTGACAATTCATTCAAGCCGATGCCGCTTCGCGGCACATCATTCCGCTCCGCACATCGAACTACGTGCAACTTATCGCTGCACCCGAAGGCTTATTCCAGGCCCAATTCCAGCCGCACGCTGCCTTCGTGTTCGACCGGCGCGTTGTTGGTGGCAATGAACACCCGTTCCGGGGCCAGTTCGCCGCCGCCCAGCAAGGCGTCCTGGATCGCGTTGGCGCGGGCGCGCCCGAGCTTGATCAATGCGTCGTTGCCGGGCTGGTAGTGCGCCAGCAACTGCTGCTTCAGCCAGTCGGCCTCGGCCTGGTCGCGTGCGGCATGGCGTTCCTTGCGGGTGGCATCGGCGGCGGCATCCGCAGGCTGCCCCGATGACTGTTCCGGTGGTTCCGGCTTCTTGCCCAGCACCTTGCGGTACAGCTTGTCCAGCACGTCTATCTGGCGCTTCGGCTCCAGCGTGGACAGTTGCAGTTCGGGTTCCTTGGTTTTTTCCTGCGCCGCCAGGGCACCCTGCAATTCCGCCAGCGCCAGCGCGTTCGCATCCACTCCATCCGCGGTTCCGGCGGGAATGTCCAGCTTCAATGCCGGCCGTTCGGCCAGGCTCTTTGCCAAGGCAGGCAGCCCGGTTTGGGCGCTTGCGGGCAGTTGTGCCGAACCGGGCGCGAAGTCGACGTATTGCGCCTGCTCCGCACCGCCGAACAACTTGCCCAGCAGCGCGAACGGCGCGGTCACCGCCTTGCTCAGAATGTTCTTGATCACCTGCCAGACGATCGGGCCGATGCGGAACTTGGGATCGTCCAGGCTGCCGGTGACCGGCAGGCTCAGGTCGATCACGCCGTGGCGATCCTTCAGCAGCGAAGTCGCCAGGCGCACCGGCAGCGAGACCTTGTCCTTGCTGTCGGTGGCGTCGCCCCATTCCAGCTGGTCCAGGATCACGTGGTGATCGGCCTGCAGCTTGCGATCATCGATCCGATAGTGAAGCTCGGTGGTCAGCTTGCCCTTGGCGATGGCGTAGCCGGCGAAACGCCCCGAGTACGGGTTGAAGATCGGCAGGTCGATGTTGCGGAAGGCGACGTCGATGTCGGTGTGCCGGTCGTAGGCGAACAGGTCGGTGCCGCCCTTGATCGTCACCGGCGAATACTTGTTGATCACCTGGCCCTTCAGGTCGATGTCGGCGACCGCGCCACTGGCCGTCGACAAGCCGCCGATGCTGCCGTTCAGCGCGTCGATGCGGGCCTGGAAATTCGGCTGGATCGAATGGTCGGCGAAACCCATCGTGCCGTTTTCCAGCAGCAGCTTGCCGATCTTGAGCGGAAACGTGGATGACGATGCCTTGCTCTGGCCGCCGGCGGGAGCCGCGGTTTCCACAGGCGAGGACAGCACCGTGACCAGGTTGATCGAACCGTCTTCGGCGATGTTCACCCGCGCGTACGGCTTGCGCAGCCTGATCTGCCGGATCGACAACGAATCCGGGCCCAGCGCCAACGCGATGCCGCTGGCGTCGAGTTGATCCCACGAGAGGAACTTGCCCTTGTCGGCGGCATCGGACACGTCCAGCTTCGACAACGACGCATCGCCGTCGAAGCTCATCCCGGGGCCCGGCTGCGACGCCGGCTGCATCCGGAACCGGCCCTTGGCGCCGATGCTTCCCGACTTCAACACGAGGTTCGGATACCACGGCAAATACGACTTTAAATCGCCCAGTTGCAGGCCGGACGCGTCGACTTGCCAGTCGATCGCCGTGTTGCCGGGAACCACGGTGCCATCAAGCGAAACCCGCGCCTGCCCGTTGAGCGTGGCCTGCAATTTCAGCGGCAGCGGCCTGGACAGGTCGAGGCTGGCGTCGTCGACTTCCAGCGCGACCGGCGCGGCATGGAACTTCGCGACCGGGGAAACGCTGCGGTCCTCGAAGTCGACATCGCCCTGTTCCAGCGCCAGTTTGGCGAGGGCCAGCGACCACCCGCCGCTCGGCGCAGTTGCAGCCGGCACCGAAGCCGGCGCGGCAGCAGGAGTCGCGGGCGCCATCGACACCGGAGCCGGCGCCGCTTGTTCGCCAGCGAACAAACGGGCCAGGTTGATGCTGCCATCGCGCTCGCGCCAGACCTGCGCCGACACGCCTTGCAGGCGCAGCGCGTCGATCGCGACCGACTGGCTTGCCAGCGACACGCGGGTGTTCTCCAGCGTCGCCGCCGGAATGCGGACCCACTCCTGTTGCTGACCCTTGGCGCGCAGCGCCAGATCCGTGGCCCGCACCTGCGGCAGGACGATGTCCAGCCGCGTGGCGCGCCCGTCACCGGCGGAGAAGGCGTAGGTGCCGGCCAGGTCGAGCGTGCCGGCGGGCAATTCCATCGGCAGTTCGTCGCTGAGGAATTCGTGGAGGCTGTTCGCCTGCAGCGCGGCGACCTTGAAACTGCCGTTCGACGACAGCGCCTTCAAGTCGAGTTTGCCGCTCCAGTCGAAGCGTTCGCCCTGTTTGCTCGTGGCCGTCAACTGGAAGCCGCCACTCTCCGCGGTGGTGCGGAAATCGCGCACGCTGAAATTGACGGGCGCCAGGGTCTTTTCCGGCTTCAGCGTGCGACTGTGGTCGGCGAAGTCGACCTGGCCGTCGCTCAGGGTGAATTCGCCGACCTCCAGCGCAGGCGTCGACGATGACCCGCTGTCGCCGTTCGACGGCGGCGCCAGGTCGGCCAGGTTCAGCGAACCGTCCTCGCGCACCACCGCGTGCACGTACGGCTTTTCCAGCAGCACGCTGTTGAACACGTACGCACGCCGCCACAACGACTACCACAACTGGAAATCGACATGGGCATGGCCGAGCGCGAGCAGCGGTTTGCCGGCCGCCGCAGGGACATGCGCGCGGACCGCGATGTCGTTCGCGTCCAGTTCGAAGGTGAAGGGATTGAAGCGCAGTTGCCCGATCGACAGTTCCTGGTGCAGCGTCTGTGCGACGTAATCGATCGCCTTGGCGCGGACAACCCTGGGCAGCACCCAGAACCCGAGCAATGCATACAGCGCGACCAGCGCCATCGCCGCGGCTGCCAGTACGATCGGTTTCCTGAAACGCTTCCAGTCCGGCATGGTTCGTCTACCCTTCGACGACAGCATGATGCCTCATCATGGGCGACCTTGCCTCGCACGGCATCCCACGGGCAGGCGACGCTTCGGAGGCGCGACGCCGCTAGGCCAGCCTTTCCCCGCTCGCCGCATCGAACCAGTGCAGTTTGTCGCGGTTGAAGCCGAGCGTGACGGCATCGCCGATGTCCGGCAGGTTTTCCGGCATCACCCGTGCGATCAGCGCATCCTCGCCGCTGCGCAAATGCACGAAGGCCTCGCTGCCGACCACTTCGAGCAGTTCCACTTTCGCCTGCAACGCGCCCTCGCCGCCTGAAAGCAGCAGATGCTCCGGGCGCACGCCGAGCACCACCTCGCGTCCGGCGAACGGCGAGAACCTTTTCGCGTCGTTGCCACGCAGGAAGTTCATCGCCGGCGAACCGAGGAAGCCGGCGACGAACAGGTTGGCCGGTTTTTCGTAAACCGCCATCGGCGCGTCGATCTGCTGGATCACGCCCTTGTCCATCACCACGATGCGCTGGCCGAGCGTCATCGCTTCCACCTGATCGTGGGTGACGTAGATCATCGTCGCGCGGAGCTGGCGGTGCAGCCGCGCGATTTCACCGCGCACGCTGTTGCGCAGCTTCGCGTCGAGGTTGGACAACGGCTCGTCGAGCAGGAACACCGACGGCTCGCGCACCAGCGCACGGCCCAATGCGACGCGCTGGCGCTGGCCGCCGGACAATTCCTTCGGCAATTTCCGCAGCATAGATTCAAGCCCGAGCATTTGCGCGGTGCGGTCGATGCCGGCCTGCACTTCGGCCTTGCCCGCGCCGCGCAACCTGAGGCCGAAGGCGAGGTTTTCGGCGACGCTCATGTGCGGATACAGCGCGTAGTTCTGGAACACCATCGCGATGTCGCGCTCTTTCGGCTCGACCTCGTTGACCACGCGCCCGCCGATGCGCAATTCGCCCGCGCTGATGTCCTCGAGTCCGGCGATCATCCGCAGCAGGGTCGATTTGCCGCAGCCGGACGGCCCGACCAGCACCAGCAGCTCGCCATCGCGCACATCGAACGTCGCGCCTTCCACCGCGACCTGCCCGTTCGGATACACCTTGCGCACCTGCTGCAAAACCACGTCGGCCATCTTCCCCTCGCCCGTCTTTGGTCGAATCGCTGGAGCAAACCACGCGCTGCGCCGATGACGGCGCGAAGCGTCTGGGCTATTCTGCCACGCAAGAGCAACGGAGCCGCATCAATGTCAAAATCTTTCGTTTTCCCCAAGGATTTCGTTTGGGGCAGCGCCACTGCGGCGTACCAGATCGAAGGTTCGCCGCTGGCCGACGGCGCCGGCCCGAGCATCTGGCAGCGTTTCGCGCACACGCCGGGACGCATGCTCAACGGCGATACCGGCGACGTCGCCACCGACCACTACCACCGCTGGCGCGAAGACGTCGCGCTGATGAAATCGCTCGGCCTCGGCGGCTATCGCTTCAGCATCGCGTGGAGCCGCATCTTTCCCGAAGGCAAGGGCCGCATCAACCAGAAAGGCCTCGATTTCTACGAGCGTCTGGTCGACGAATTGCTCGAAAACGGCATCGCCCCGTGCGCGACGCTGTTCCACTGGGACTTGCCGGCGGCGCTGGACGACCGCGGCGGCTGGCTCAATCCCGACATCGCCGGCTGGTTCGCCGATTACGCGAGCCTGTTGTTCGAGCGCCTCGACGGCCGCATCCAGCGCTGGGCCACGCTCAACGAACCGTGGGTGGTCACCGACGGCGGCTACCTGCACGGGCCGCTGGCGCCGGGCCACCGCAACAAGTACGAAGCGCCGATCGCCAGCCACAACCTGCTGCGCGCGCACGGCGCGGCGGTGCAGGCGTACCGCGCACACGGCCAGCACGAGATCGGCATCGTGGTCAACATCGAGCCGAAGTATCCGGCCTCGCAATCGCCCGAGGATCTGGCCGCGACGCAGCGTGCCGAAGCGTACATGAACCGCCAGTACCTCGATCCGGTGTTCCTCGGCAGCTATCCCGAAGAACTGCAGGAAATCTTCGGTGACGCGTGGCCCTCGTGGCCGCAGGCGGACATGGACCTGATCAGGCAGCCGATCGACTTCGTCGGCATCAACTACTACACGCGCAACGTGTCGAAACACGACGAAGCCAGTTGGCCGCTGAAGGTTTCGCCGGTGCGCCAGGACCAGCACACCTACACCGAAACCGGCTGGGAAGTGTTCCCGCAAGGCCTGACCGACACGCTGACCTGGGTGAAGGAACGCTACGCCAATCCGCGCGTCTTCATCACCGAGAACGGCGCCGCGTTCTTCGACCCGCCGAAGGCCGAAGGCGGCCGCATCCGCGACCCGCTGCGCATCAGCTACCTGCGCCAGCACCTGCGCGCGGTGCACGACGCCATCGACGCCGGCTGCGACATCGGCGGCTATTACGTGTGGTCGCTGCTCGACAACCTCGAATGGTCGCTCGGCTACTCGAAGCGCTTCGGCATCGTCCACGTCGATTTCGAAACGCAGACGCGCACGCCGAAAGACAGCGCACGCTACTACGCGAACGTCGTCGCCTCGCACGGCGCCGCGCTCGACGACGAACTCCCGTACTGACCAATGACAACAGACAACGACACCCAACACGTGCTGCTGGCCGACATCGGCGGCACCAACGCGCGCTTCGCCCTGGCCGATGCGGATGCCGGATCGCCGCTTTTGCTCGATTCGGTGCGCACCTATCCGGTCGCCGAATTCCCGTCGCTGGCCGATGCGGCGAAGCATTACCTCGAACAGACCGGCGCGCGCGCGAAGCGTGGCGCGTTCGCCGTGGCCGGCCGCATCGACGGCGACGAAGCGCGCATCACCAATCACCCGTGGGTGATCTCGAAATCGCGCACCGCGCAGGCGCTGAATTTCGACGCGCTGCAATTGGTCAACGATTTCGCCGCGCAGGCGATGGCGATCGCGCTACTCCAGCGCGAGGACGTGGCCCCGGTCGGCGGCGTCGAATGGTCGCCTGCGCCGCGTGACGAAAACCGGACCTACGCGGTGCTCGGCCCCGGCACCGGCCTCGGCGTCGGCGGCTTGCTGATCCGCGACGGCAAGGCGTATCCGCTGCAGACCGAAGGCGGCCACGTCAGTTTTCCGCCGGGCACGCCGGAGGAACTGGCGATCCTCGACAAGCTCTCGGCGCAATTCGGCCGCGTCTCCAACGAGCGCCTGATCTGCGGCCCGGGCCTGGTCAACATCCACCGCGCGCTGAGCGAAATCGCCGGCGTCGATCCGGGCTTGCTCGAACCGAAGGACATCACCTTGCGCGCCGGGGAAGGCGACGCGCTGTGCCAGCGCGCGCTTGACGTGTTCTGCGCGGTGTTCGGCGCGATTTCCGGCGATCTCGTGCTGACCCTGGGCGCGTGGGATGGCGTGTTCCTCACCGGCGGCCTGGTGCCGAAACTGCTGGAAAAACTGCAGAATTCCGGCTTCCGCCAGCGTTTCGAGAACAAGGGCCGGTTCGCGCCGACGATGGCGCGAATCCCGACCCTGGCGATCCTGCATCCGCAACCGGGCCTGCTCGGCGCGGCGGGGTTTGCGGTGCACGCCGCCACGCGCGGCTGATTCAGCGCGCGCCCGCGGCCCAGGCGATGGCATCCGCACCGGCGGGCTGGCGCAACGGGCAAGCCGGGTCGGTCGCCGCGCGCCAAACCGCTTCGGCGACATCGCGCGAATGCGTGACCGGCCCGGAATCGTTGAACATCGCAAACAGGTTCTGCACCAACTCGGCATAGGCCGGGTGGTCGAGACCCTGCATGCGGCTGCGCCCGTTTTCCGCGAAGGGCGTTTCCGGCGCGCGGCCAGGCAACACCAGATGCGCACGCACGCCGAACCCTGCGAGTTCCTGCGCAAGGCACTCGGTAAACGCATTCACCGCCGCCTTGCTCGCGGTATACACGCCGACCAGGGGCAACGATTTCAGCGTCACGCTCGAGGTGACGTTGATGATGACGCCACTCTTGCGTTCGCGGAATTGCGGCAGGAATGCCTGCGTCACCGCCATCGTGCCGAACGTGTTGGTCTCGAAAACCTCGTGCGCCGTCGCCATCGAAGCTGCCTCGAACGGGACCGCCATGCCGATGCCCGCGTTGTTGACGAGCACGTCGATAGATCCGGCGGTTTCGACGGCCTTGCGAATGCTTTCGGCATCGGTGACGTCGAGTTGCAGCACGCGCAGGTTTGGCGAAGTCGGCAGCGCGTCTGCGCGCGGCGTGCGCATCGTCGCGATGACGCTCCAGTCGCGTTCGAGGAAGTATTTGGCGGTTTCGAGACCGAAACCGGACGAGCAGCCGGTAATCAGGACGGTTTTCATGCAGACTCCTTGAGTCGTTGCGGGCGTTCGCCATAATATGAAGCATCCTTCATTTTTGGTATTCGCATATGGCCAGGCCCGCCGCCATCGCGCTGAAGGCGCGGAAACAGCCGCGTCAGGCGCGTTCGCAAGCAACGGTCGACGCCATTTTCGAGGCGACGATTCAGGTTTTGCTGGGCGAAGGCCTGCAGCGTTTGACCACGATCCGCGTCGCCGAACGCGCCGGGGTTTCGGTCGGCACGCTGTACCAGTACTACCCGAACAAGCAGGCGCTGCTGTTCGGCGTCATGCAACGCCACATGGAACGCGTCGGCGCGGCGGTGGAAAAAACCATGGCGGCGGTTGAACACACGCCGTTGGCAACGATGATTCCGGCCGTCATCGCCTCGCTGGTACGGGAAAAGACTTCCAGCATCGACGAATCGCGGGTGCTATACGCCGTTTCCAACGAACTGGGCGCGCGAGACCTGGTGCGCGCGGCGGAAAAATACGCCCGCGCCCGAATCGCCGAATTTCTCGCAACCGCAACCGACGCGCGATTCGACGACATCGAGATGACCGCCTACATGTTCTTTTCGGCATTGAACGGCCCGTTGCGCGTCGCGCTCGAAGGTGGCGCTTCATCGAAAATGCTGAGCTCCTTGCGCGACCATCTGACATCGCTGTGCCTCGGCTACCTCGAACGCGAAGCGCGGCCACGCTGACCGCCGCCTTGCGACCAAAAGCTAGATACCACTGGCAGTCCTTTAGCAAACCACTTCTTCCGCGCGCCCGCAAACAGGCGCACAATTGGCGCGGTCAAAACACATCGACTTCGCCATGAGCATTCACCCCAAGATCGAGGAAGTCACCGCGCGCATCCGCCGACGCAGCACGCAACTGCGCGCCGCGTATCTGCAAGGCATCGCCGCGGCGGACGGCCAGCAACGCGTGCATCGCGCCGCATTGAGCTGCGGCAACCTCGCCCACGGCTTCGCCGCCTGCGGCCCCGACGACAAATCGCGCCTGCGCGGCGACGCCACCCCGAACCTCGGCATCGTCACCGCGTACAACGACATGCTCTCGGCGCACCAGCCGTTCGAGCACTTCCCTGCGATCATCCGCGATGCCGCGCGCGCGGCCGGCGGCACCGCGCAGGTCGCCGGCGGAGTGCCTGCGATGTGCGACGGCGTCACCCAGGGCCGCCCGGGCATGGAATTGTCGCTGTTCTCGCGCGACGTGATCGCGCAGGCGACGGCGATCGCGTTGTCGCACGACATGTTCGATGCCGCGCTGTACCTCGGCGTGTGCGACAAGATCGTGCCCGGCCTGCTGATCGGAGCGCTCGCCTTCGGGCATTTGCCGGCGGTGTTCGTGCCGGCCGGGCCGATGACGCCGGGCATCCCGAACAAGCAGAAGGCCGAAGTGCGCGAGCGTTACGCGGCAGGCAAAGCCACGCGCGAGGAACTGCTCGCTTCCGAAGCCGCCAGCTACCACGGCGCCGGCACCTGCACCTTCTACGGCACCGCGAATTCCAACCAGGTGTTGCTCGAAGCGATGGGCCTGCAATTGCCCGGCACCAGCTTCGTCAATCCCGAACAACCGCTGCGCGAAACGCTGACCCGCGCATCGGCCGAACGCGCGCTGCAAATGAGCGCGCTGGGCGACGACTATCGTCCCATCGGCCAACTCGTCGACGAGCGCGCGATCGTCAACGCGATCGCCGCGCTGATGGCCACCGGCGGCTCGACCAACCACACCATCCACTGGCTCGCGGTCGCGCGCGCGGCCGGCATCCTGCTGACCTGGGACGACATCGACACGATCTCGCAGAACGTGCCGCTGCTGGCGCGGGTATATCCGAACGGCGATGCCGACGTGAACCGCTTCCATGCCGCCGGCGGCACCGCGTTCGTGTTCCGCGAACTGCTCGACGCCGGCCTGATGCACGACCTCAAGACCATCGCAGCGGACGGCATGCGCGCCTTCACCCGCGAGCCGCGCCTGCTCGACGGCAAGCTCGGCTACGCCGACGCGGCCGCGCAGAGCGCCGACGAGAACGTCGTTCGCCCCGCGTCGAATCCGTTCGAGGCGCAAGGCGGCCTGCGTTTGCTGCGCGGCAACCTCGGCCGTTCGCTGATCAAGATTTCCGCGGTGAAGCCGGAGCATCGCAGCATCGAAGCGCCCGCCGTCGTGATCGACGATCCGAAGGTGCTCAACAAGCTGCACAAGGAGAATCTGCTGCCGCAGGATTTCGTCGCGGTGGTGCGCTACCAGGGCCCGCGCGCGAACGGCATGCCGGAACTGCATTCGCTCGCGCCGTTGCTCGGCCTGCTGCAGAACCAGGGCCGCCGCGTCGCGCTGGTCACCGACGGACGCATGAGCGGCGCGTCGGGCAAGTTCCCGGCGGCGATCCACCTCACGCCCGAAGCGCACGACAGCGGCCCGATCGCCAGGCTGCGCGAAGGCGACGTGATTCGCCTCGATGCCGAGGCCGGCGTGCTCGAAGCGCTGGTCGATGCCGATGAATGGAACGCGCGCGAAGCCGCGGCCAACACCGCGCCGGCGCCGCTGGACATGGGTCGCAACCTGTTCGCGTTCAACCGCCGCCACGTCGCGCCGGCGGATCAGGGCGCGCTGTCGATTTCCTGCGGCCCGCCCTCGCACGAGGACGTGTGGGACTACTCGAACGACCACAGCGCGAACGAATATCAAACCAACGACGCCTGAACCGGAACGCCACCGATGAGCATCGAACACACCCAGCTTGAAGCCGAACGACTGCTGCGCAGCGCGGGCATCCTGCCCGTCGTCACCATCCACACCCTGGAACAGGCGCGCGAAACCTGCGCGGCGCTGCTGCGCGGCGGCATTCCCGCGATCGAACTGACCCTGCGCACGCCGATCGCGATGGAAGCGCTGTCGATGCTCAAGGCCGAACTGCCCGGCATCAAGATCGGCATGGGCACCGTGGTCACGCCGCGGCAGCTCGACGAATGCGTCAAGCGCGGCGCCGATTTCCTGGTCACGCCCGGCACCTCGGCGGCGATGGCCAAACTGTTCGCGCAGGCGCCGATTCCGACCGTACCCGGCGGCGCGACGCCGACCGAATTCTTGTCGCTGATGGAACTCGGTTTCCGCGTGTGCAAGCTGTTTCCCGCGAACGCGGCCGGCGGCTTGAACATGCTCAAGGGCCTGCACGCGCCGCTGCCGGAACTCAAGCTTTGCCCCACCGGCGGCATGAACACCGAGAACGCGCCGGAATTCCTCAAGCAACCGAACGTGGCCTGCATCGGCGGCTCGTGGATGGTCAACCTGAAGTGGATCGAAGCCGGCGAATGGGACAAGGTCGAAGCCGCCTCGCGCGAAGCGGCGGCGATCGTCAGGAGCGTGCGCGGCTGAGGGATTTGCACCGACGCGGCCGAAATGGTATTACTTCTGTGGACAAGGTAATACCGAGGACGCCATGAACACCACGCTGACCGTCAAAGGCCAAGTCACCATTCCCAAGCAACTGCGCGATGCGCTGGGTCTGACGCCCGGCTCGCAGGTGCAATTCGCGCTCGGCAAGGATGGCGAAGTGGTGCTGCGCAAAGCTGGCCGGGTTGCGCCGCAACGCCGCGACCGCTTCGAGGCCGCGCGCGGCAAGGCGCAAGTGAAGTGGAAGACCGACGAGTTGATGGCCCTGTTGCGCGACTGACCCGCCACGATGCTGCTGGTCGATACCAACGTGCTGGTCGATGTACTGGAAAACGATCCGGTGTGGGCGGACTGGTCGGTCGCGCAATTGCGCGCGCAAGCCAAGCTGCATGAACTGGCGATCAATCCGGTGATCTACGCGGAACTGTCGCTGACCTTCGACAGCGCGGACGCACTGGATGCCGCGCTCGAAAACATGGGCGTGCATTTGCGCGAGATGCCGCGCCCCGCATTGTTTCTCGCCGGCAAGGCCTTCGTCCGCTATCGCCGCGAAGGCGGAACGCGCCAGAGCGTGCTGGCCGACTTCTTCATCGGCGCGCACGCGGCGGTACAAGACTGGCCATTGTTGACCCGCGACGTGCGCCGCTATCGCAATTATTTCCCGACCGTGCAATTGTTTTCACCCGAATAAAAAATCAATTTTTTCTTGACACCATGACAGCGAACAGTTACCCCCCCCCCCCCCACATTT
>JAATFG010000055.1 GCA_015655355.1 Lysobacterales bacterium | reverse complement strand
GCGACGTGGCCTTCCTGCATCCGGGCCAGCGCGCGATGGTCAAGATCACCGCCTACGATTTCCACATCTACGGCGGCCTCGAAGGCAAGGTCGCGATGATCTCGCCGGACACCATCCAGGACGAGGTCAAGCGCGACGTCTACTACTACCGCGTCTACATCCGCACCGACCGCGACCACCTGACCAACAAGGCCGGCCAGCAGTTCGGCATCTTCCCCGGCATGATCGCCGACGTCGACATCCACACCGGCAGCAAGACGGTGATGGCCTATCTGGTCAAGCCGTTCAACAAGGCGCGCGAAGCGATGCGCGAGCGTTGATCACGCGGCCGCCGGATTGAGCGTGTAGGTGCCGTGCACGTCGGCTTCGGCGAGCACGTGGCCCTGCATCGCGCGCAGCGCGTCGGCATGGGTGAAGCGCGCCGGCACGTCGAGCCTGGCCACGTCCAGCGCGAACAGTCGGAAGAAATAGCGATGCACGCGCAGGTCGTTGAACGGCGGATACGGACCGTCGTAGCCGTAGTAGTCACCGCGCAGGTCCTCGTTGCCGGCGAACCAGCCGGTGTAATCGTTCAAGCCCTGGCGCGCGCCGGCCGGGCCTTGCGGATCCTGCTTGCCGCGCGCGACGAAGCCGTCGCTGGCGCTGCCGGCGGCGATCTCGTGCACGGCGGCCGGAATGTCGAGGATGATCCAGTGCACGAAGTTGCCGCGCGGTTGCTCGACCGGAATCCGCAGGTCCTTGCGGCCCACGGTTTCCGGCACGGTCGGCACGTCCGGGTCGATGCACAGGAGGGCGAAGGATTGCGTGCCGGCCGGCGCGTCGCTCCACGCCAGTTGCGGGTTGCGGTTTGGGGCGAAGCCGTCAGGCGCGCCCGCGGCGAAATCGACCGGGATCGGCTGGCCGTTGGCGAAACTGCTGCTGATCTTCATGGCGAGATTCCTGTGCAAGGTGGAAAGCGGGTGGACGAATTATCGCGCGCGCATCGCCGCGCGGTTCAATCGACCGGTATCGCGGGCAACCAGCCGCGCAGGCTGTTGAGGAAGGCCCAGCCGCGGATGCGCGGCAGGTCGGCCAGGGTGACCACTTGTTCGATCATGCGCCCGCGTTGCAGCGCGACCTCGCGGCCGATGCCGGGCAGCAGGCCGCACCGCAGCGGCGGCGTGACCCAACGCCCGTCGATGAAAACGGCGATGTTGCCGCGCGTGGTTTCGGTGAGTTCGCCATCGGCGTTGTGGAGCACGTTGTCGAACACGTCGTCGCGCGGCGCGAATGCGTCCAGATGCGCGCGCCACGAGGTCTTGAAGCGGGTCCATTCGCTGCGCGTCGCGTGCGCCGGCAGCGCATGCGTCGCCATGCGCAGGCGCACCGGCGTCGGCGTCGCGTGCAGGGGCTCGATCCGCCATTCGATGCGCGACTGCGCATCCAGCGCCATGCGCACGCGCCAGTGTCCCCGTGCATGGCGGCGGCGCAGGTCGGCCAAGCGGCGGTGGATTTCGGCGGCGGGGAATGCGCGGCCGAAATGTCGCGCCGCCGCCTGCAGGCGCGCGAGATGGCGCTGCAGGTGCATGCAGCGCCCGTTCTTCAGCGCGAAGGTTTCGAGCAACTCGAAGCCTTGCGTGGCCCGGTCCAGGAACGCGCGCTTGTGCTGCCATTCGCGCCATTCGCCCTCGGCGTCCGCATCGAGGGTGATGCCGCTGCCGATGCCGCAGCGCACCTCGCCGGCGCGCACGGTCACGGTGCGGATCGGCACGTTGAAGGTGGCGCGGAACCTGCCTTCGTCCCCTCCCCCGTTGCATGCAGGCCGCACCACGCCGACGGCGCCGCAATACACGCCGCGCGCCTCGGGTTCCAGTTCGCGGATCAGGCGCATCGCCTGGCGCTTGGGCGCGCCGGTGACCGAGCCGCACGGGAACAGCGCGGCGAACACGTCGCGCAGGCGCACGCCGTCGCGGGTGCGCGCTTCCACGTCCGAGGTCATCTGCCACACGCTGGGCAGGGCTTCGGCATGGAACAGGCGGGTGACTTGCACGCTGCCGGGCTGCGCGACGCGCGCGGCATCGTTGCGCAGCAGGTCCACGATCATCAGGTTTTCGGCGCGTTCCTTGACCGAGACGGTCAGCGCGTGGCGCAAGCATTCGTCGTGTTCCGCGTCGTGGCCGCGTGGCGCGGTGCCTTTCATCGGCCGCGCCAGCAGGCGTTCACCGTCCCAGTCGAAGAACAGCTCCGGCGATACCGACAGGACCTGCTCGACGCCGTTGTCGAGCAAGGCGACGTAGCCGTTCGGTTGTTCGCGGCGCAGTGCGGCGAACAGGGCGTGCACGTCGCCATGCAGTTTGCCGTGCAGCGGCGCGGTGTAATTGACCTGATAGGCATCGCCGGCGGCGATGGCGTCGTGCAGGCGCGCGACGGCCGCATCGAACCGGCCGCGCGGCAGCGGTGCCTGCCATTGCACGCGCGCGCAATCGCCGTGCGGCTCGAAAGGCGCGGATTGCGGCGCGCCGTGGATGCTGAACCATGCCAGCGGCGCATCGGTCGGCGCGGCGTGCAGCGCGTCGGCGAACGCCGCATCGAAGGCGAGCGCCGCTTCGTAGCGCAAAGCGCCGACGCACCAGTAGCCGGCTTCGGCGGCTTGCTGCACGGCGTCGAGCAGCGGCGCGACGTCCTGCGGCGTGCGCGCGGCCAATGTGCGCAGCGGCGCATCGAACGCCCAGCGCTGCCGCGGCGCGGCGGGATCGCGCGGGTCGGGGAAATCCAGCCAGGGATTCAAGCGCTCAGCCCGCCAGCCGCTGCGCCAGCCAGCGCTCGGAAAAACCGTCGCAGGCGGCGTTCTCGACGAAGCCGCAATGCCCGCCCCAGCGCGCCACGTCGAGCTCGGCCTGCGCGGGCAGCTTGAGCTCGCGGAAATCGGTGAACGGGATCACCGGGTCGTCCTGCGCCATCAGGATGTGCGCCGGCACCTGCAGGCCGAGCAGGCGCTCGCCGGCGATCGAATAGCCTTCGAGGTAATTGTCGAGCGTGCCGAATTCGGTGTAGCGCTCGACGATCCAGCGGGTGAGTTCGCGCATGTTCTGGTTGAGCACTTCGTCGTCCATCGCCTGCAGGCTCGGGAACAGAGCGCGCTTGCGCCGCAGCGAGCGCCGCCAGTTGTTCTGGAAATACCAGTGGTACACCGGCAGCGAATGCATGAAGTTGTCGAGCGTGGCGAACGGGTCGACCACCGGGCACACCGCCGCGACGCGCGACAACGGAATGCCCGCGCCCGGCGCGCGCAGGGCCAGGCGCAGGGCGAAATTGCCGCCGAGCGAATAGCCGGCCAGCACCATCGGTTTGCCGCTCCGGTGGAAACGCCGGGCGACGTCGGCGGCGGCATTGACCACTTCGCCGATGCGGCAGGAATGGAACACGCCTTCGTTGAGGTGGTAGGTGCCGCCATGGTCGCGGAAGTTCAGCCGCACCACGTCGAAGCCGGCTTCGAGCATCCGCGCCGCGCTCATGCGCATGTAGCTGGATTCGCTGCTGCCTTCCCAGCCGTGCAGCAGCAGGGCCAGTCCGCGCGCCTCGCGGCCGGGCACCTGCGAATGCCAGCCTTGCAGGCGCACGCCGTCGCCGCCGTCGAAGATGTGTTCGTCGGTGACCGCACCGAGCGCCCGGATCAGCTTCAGTCCGTGCCGCCGCCGCCGTTCGCTGGAACTGAGGATGGATTGCAGGTGCGGATTGCGCAGCCACTTCGGCGGCTGGAACGCGCTGGCCAGAAGCGGTCCGGCGTCGAGCGTGTCGGTGGCGATCGGGGCGGTATTCAACATGTTGCAATTAACCGACAAATCCGCCCCGGCGATCAAGTGCTGGGGTGCAACACTCAGGCTTGCTGCATGGCTTCGACGACCCGGCTGCGGGCCAGTTCGGCGATCTGCTTGCGGCCTTCCAGTTCACCCGGTGCGATCGCCGGCAGGAACACGATCGCCGCCTCGCGCGCCGGCGCGCCGAGCAGGCGGATGAAGTTCTGCACCAGGTTTTCGCCCTTGTGCCAGGCGACGAAGGCCTGCGCCTCGCCGCGCGGGCCGTAGCGCAGCGCGACCGGCTGCACCGGCACGCCGGCATCGACCGCCGCGGCGAAGGAGCGCGCGTGGAAGGGATGCACCCCGTGGCCGTCGCGGGTGCCGCCTTCGGGGAACACGCCGACCGGGCGGCCTTCGCCCAGGCGCTGCGCCATCGCGTTGCGCACGCCTTCGAGCGATTCGCTGTTGCCGCGCTGGTGGAAGATGGTTTCGCCGCGCGTGGCGAGGAAGCCGATCAGCGGCCAGCCGCGGATTTCCGACTTGCCCACGAAGCCCATCATGCGCTGGCTGTGCAGCATGCAGATGTCCACCCAGCTGACGTGGTTGGCGACGAACAGCACCGCGCCCGGCAGCGGTTCGCCTTCGCGATGCAGATGGAAACCGAAGATGCGCATGAGGCCGCCGGACCAGGCGTTGATGGCGAAGTATTTAAGCGGGCGCCCGCGCACTTGCGGCTGCAGCGAATCGGGCAGCGAGCCGGTCAGCAGCATCAGTGGCAACAGCAGCAGGACGTGCACGGCCAGCAGCGGCAGGCGGTACAGGTAACGGAAAACACGACGCAAGGGCGGCACGGCGGGAGCTGCGGATTCGGCGAAGGTTGACATGATGCTGCAACTTTGCGCGGTGCGATAGGGCTGCGGCCGCGAATCGACCCGGCCCGGCGCGCCGGGCGTCCGGTCAACCCGCTTCGGCGCTGGCGTCGGCGGCGGCCACGCCGCCCTTGTTGGAAAACGGGCGCGCCACTTCGATGCAGTCGCGGCCGCGGCGCTTGGCCGCGTACAGCGCCGCGTCGGCCAGGTCGACCCAGCGGGTGACGCTGCCGGTCTGCGCGTTGCATTCGGCCAGACCGACCGAAATCGTGCAGCGCAAGCCCTCCGGGAACAGCGTGCTGCCGGCCACCTGCTTGCGCAGGCGCTCGGCCGCGACGATGGCTTCGGGCCACTGCATGTCCGGCATGACGATGCCGAATTCGTCGCCGCCGTAGCGGCCGCCGGTGTCCACTTCGCGCAGGCACAGGCGCAGCAGGCGCGCGAACTGCACGATCACGCTGTCGCCGACGGTATGCCCGTGGCGGTCGTTGATCTGCTTGAAGTGGTCGATGTCGATCAGCGCCAGGCAGGCGTGGCGGCCTTCGCGGCGGTAGCGTTCCAGCGCCTGCTCGGCGGCGCGCACGAATTGCTGGCGGTTGACCAGCCCGGTGGCCGCGTCGAAGCGGGTGTTCTCTTCCAGCGTGCGCTTGGCCGCGAGCGTGCGCTCGGTGAAGCGGCGCATCGTCGTTGCCATCGCCAGCGGATAGCCGATCATCAGCGGCAGGCAGGCCAACATCACCGTGTAGTCGGTGACCGGCTCGAAGCGCCAGCCGCACACTGCGCTGGCGGCGACGCAGGCCAGTGCGGTCAGCGCCATCGACTTCAGGCCGAAGCGCCAGCCGCCGGCGATCACGCGGTCCATCAGCAACATGCCGGCGATTGATGCGCTGGGCAGGGCATCGAAGCCGAGCAGGGCGATCCAGGCGCCGCCGAGGATCGCGTCGACATCGAGGTTGCCGAATTCCGCGCGTACCGGATCGGCGTGGCGCTGCATGCGCCAGTACGCCAGCGGCGGCCATGCCAGCCAATGCAGCAACAGCAACCACGTCAGCCCGGCATGGTTGTGCGCGGACAGCGCCATCGTCACCGCCGGCACCGATGCGGTCAGGCCGTAGGCGCGCATGATGAAGAGGTGGCGGCCGAAGCCGAGCCGGCGCCGGCCGAAATCGCCGTCGGCGGACACCGGATGCAGCGCGCGCCGGCGGCGCAGCGTTTCGTTGTTGGAGAACGGTTTGCCGAGCCATTCGACCGCTGTCCGCCACGTGCCCGCGACCTTGCCGCGCACGAGGTCGCGCAGCCGATCGATTCGGGCGCGGCTGGAGCCGGCACGACTGAAGCGGAAGTTCATTCCCCATGCCCCCGGGCGATGGATACACCTGAGCGCGAATGCTACCCCGGATGGCCGGCGCGCCCTGTGACCGAATCCACGTTCCGTTCGTGCAATGCTTCGCGATTGCGTTACCGGCAACGCGCCGAAACCCCGCTTCGTGCGGGATTTTTCTTTTTACCTGCTTGCTTGCGGTATCGGCGCGCCGTACCGGTTGTTCGTCAATCCTGCTCTTCGGTCGGCATCACCAGCGAATCCGGATCGACGCTCAGGCGTTGCGCCATCAGCACCGCTTGGGTGCGGTTGCCGACGCCGAGCTTGCGCAGGATCGCGGTGACGTGCGCCTTGATCGTCGCCTCGGACACGCCGAGGTCGTAGCCGATCTGCTTGTTCAAGCGGCCCGCGCTCAACATCTGCAACACGCGGAACTGCTGCGGGGTCAGTTCGCGCAGGCGCTGCGCGGTTTCGCGTTCGTCG
>JAATFG010000033.1 GCA_015655355.1 Lysobacterales bacterium | reverse complement strand
TGCTCGAACGCGCCTGCCGCGTCAGCGAGGACTATGTCGAGAAGGCCACCCACGGCGAAGTAAAGGGCAAGACCGGTTCGCTGACCGCGCTGCCGATCATCGAAACCCAGGCCGGCGACGTCTCCGCGTTCGTGCCGACCAACGTGATCTCGATCACCGACGGCCAGATCTTCCTCGAAACCGACCTGTTCAACGCCGGCATCCGGCCGGCCGTGAACGCCGGCATCTCGGTGTCGCGCGTCGGCGGCGCGGCGCAGACCAAGATCATCAAGAAGCTCTCGGGCGGCATCCGCATCTCGCTGGCGCAGTACCGCGAACTGGCGGCGTTCGCGCAGTTCGCTTCCGACTTGGATGAGGCGACCCGCAAGCAGCTCGAACGCGGCCAGCGCGTCACCGAACTGATGAAGCAGAAGCAGTACGCGCCGATGTCGATCGCGCACCAGGCGCTGTCGATCTACGCCGTCAACGAAGGCTTCCTCGACGACGTGGCGGTGAACAAGGTGCTGGCGTTCGAGAGCGGCCTGCACGCGTTCTTCGACAACACCAAGGCCGACGTCATCGCCAGGATCAACGAGAAGGGCGACTGGAACGACGACCTGGAAGCGGCGTACAAGAGCGGCATCGCCGAGTTCAAGAAGACCGGCACCTGGTGACGTCCTGATCAAAAGCTCCGCGTGCGCCAGGGCGCACACGGCTTGATCGCAAACACAACGAGTAACCCATGGCTGGCGGCAGAGAAATCAAAACCAAGATCAAGAGCGTGCAGAACACCCGCAAGGTGACCCGCGCGCTGGAAATGGTCTCGGCCTCGAAGATCCGCAAGGCGCAGGACCGGATGAAGGCCTCGCGTCCGTATGCGCACGCGATGAAGCAGGTCATCGGCCATCTCGCCCAGGCCAGTTCCGAGTATTCGCATCCGTACCTGGTCGAGCGCGCGGACGTGAAGCGCGTCGGCTACATCGTCGTGTCTTCGGATCGCGGCCTGGCCGGCGGCTTGAACAACAACATGTTCCGCAAGGTGCTCGGCGAAATCCGCGGCTGGCAGGACAAGGGCGTCGAGGTCGATGTCGTCACCATCGGCCAGAAGGCGACGCAGTTCTTCCGCCGCATCAAGGTCGGCATGATCGGCAGCGTCACCCATCTGGGCGACGTGCCGCATCTGGAGCAACTGCTCGGCGTGATCAAGGTGATGCTCGACACCTATCAGGATGGCAAGCTCGACCGCGTGTTCCTCGTGTACAACCATTTCGTCAACACGATGACCCAGCGCGCGACCTTCGACCAGCTGCTGCCGCTGCCGGAATCGGAATCGAAGATCACGCACCACGATTGGGATTACCTCTACGAACCGAGCGCGCCGGAGGTGCTGTAGCATGTGCTCAAGCGCTACGTCGAATCGCTGGTGTACCAGGCGGTGCTGGAAAACGTCGCGTCCGAGCACGCCGCGCGCATGGTCGCGATGAAGGCCGCGTCGGACAACGCCAGCAAGCTGATCGGTACCTTGCAACTGGCATACAACAAGCAGCGCCAGGCGGCGATCACGCAGGAAATTTCGGAAATCGTCAGCGGCGCCGCCGCCGTCTGACGGCCTCGCTTTAAGAGAAAGCGACACAAGCATTTTTATTGGAGATCAGAGCAATGAGTCAGGGCAAGATCGTTCAGATCATCGGCGCCGTCGTCGACGTCGAATTCCCGCGCGGCGAAGTGCCGAAGGTGTACGACGCGTTGAAGGTGCAGGGCACCGCGATCACGCTGGAAGTGCAGCAGCAGCTCGGCGACGGCATCGTCCGCGCGATCGCGCTGGGCAGCACCGACGGCCTCAAGCGCGGCCTCGTCGCCGACAACACCGGCAAGGCGATCTCGGTGCCGGTCGGCGCCGGCACGCTCGGCCGCATCCTCGACGTGCTCGGCAACGCCATCGACGAAGCCGGCCCGGTCAAGGCCGCGGACACGTGGGAAATCCACCGTGCCGCGCCGAGCTACGACGAGCAGGCGGCGACCACCGAACTGCTGGAAACCGGCATCAAGGTCATCGACCTGATCTGCCCGTTCGCCAAGGGCGGCAAGGTGGGCC
>JAATFG010000037.1 GCA_015655355.1 Lysobacterales bacterium | reverse complement strand
GGTGGCGGTGGCGGTGGCGGTGGCGGTGGCGGTGGCGGTGGCGGTGGTGGCGGTGGCGGTGGCGGTGGCGGTGGCGGCGGCGGTGGCGGTGGCGGCGGCGGCGGCGGCGGCGGCGGTGGCGGCGGCGGCGGTGGCGTGCTCGTCGGCGTGCCCAAGGTCAGGTAAGCGTTGTGCGGGTCGTACTCGACCGCAACCGACAAGTTTTTCGGCGCGGTGGTGCCGGGCGCGTCAGCGACATGAGCGAAAGTGCCGCTGACCTTCGCATCGGGATCTCCGTATCCCGTATTGGCATACACGAAGCTGCGCTTGCTCGTGCTGTAAGTGCCCGGAGCCCACGCGAAAGCCACCGTGCCATCCAGCGTGGCTGCATGCTCCACGATCAATTGGTCTATCGCATCGGGCGTGACGCCGATCACCAGGGTACCGGTGGCGGCCTGCACATAAAGGCCTTCCACATTGAGCTTGTTGCCGAGCATGCCGGACTGGCTCAGATCCAGCGTACCGGCGTTGCTGAGGATGCCGGCGGCAGCGGCGGAGGCGCCTATGCCGATCTGATCGGAAACGCCGGCGATCAGCGTGGAAGTGGGGTCGATGCTGAAGAAGACCTTGCCGGGATTGCCCCCCACGCCCAGATCGCTGGCAAGCGTCAATACGCTGCCGTCCTTGAGATTGATCTGTTTGAGGAATCCGTAATTGCCGAGGACGATGCCCGGGTCCGGGTCGTCGTTGCGCTGGTAGTTGCCGCCGCGCAACTGGATGTTACTCAGGTTCAGCACGCCGTCCGCGCTGGCCCCCTGTGTGCCCAGATAGGTGACGCCGGCCAGGTCGTCGGCGCTGAGGCCGGTCAGGTTGATGGTGCCGTCGTAGATGGCGATGCCGCCATTGAGCTTGCCGCCGGTCCAGTTGACCGTGGTGTCGACCGACGTGGTGCTGATGTTGCCGGTGATTGCACCGGCCTGCAGGTTGAGCGTGACCGGGAAGTCGGTGTAGCCCTGGAAGGATTCGATGCTGATGGCACTGTCGGAAATCCCGCCGGTCCAGTCCATGGTGCCGGTATTGGTCAGAGTGATGGACTTGAAGTAGCCGACCGATGTGAGTCCGCCATTGATGGTCCCGGCGTTGTTGATCTGCATGGTGGCCAGCGCGTCCGGGGTGCCCAGATTCGCCGAAACACCAAAGCCGGCGTTGTGCGCCGGGCCGTCGATCGTGCCGCCAGCGGACACATCCACGGTCACATCGCCTTTGGAGAGGAAAGAAAGCGCCCCGGTTGAACCGTTCACGGCGACGTGTGTGCTGCTGTCGGAGCCGGCGGGTGGATTGCCGGAGCCGACGAAGCCCTGCAACGTGAAGTTGCTGTCGGCTTTGCCGTTCACGGTGAGGTCGATGCTGCGGTCGCCGCCGCTGGTTTCGCCGGCGGTTCCGAGCCGCTGTTCCAGGTCGATGCCACCGGTCGTGGAGTTGCCGGGGGCGTCCACGTCGCCGTCCAGGGTGACGCTCAGCTTGCCGGCATAGTTGATGGCGACCAGCGCGAACGGGCCGGTGATTCTGCCGCTGTCGACCAGATGCACGTCAGTACCGCCGCTGCCGTGGTTCTGGACCAGGACGGCGTAGTTCCTACCGGGGTCGAGGCCGGTATCCGTGCTGGTATCGGTCACCGAGCCGGTGATGTCGATGGCAGTGCGACCGCTGGCGCCCTCGTTGTCGACGCTGATCCCGTCGTAGGCGCTGGTGACGTCCCCGGCATCGATGATCAGGTCCTTGGCGGTACTCGTGTTGCTGACGTAGACCCCGCTGTTGGCGGACTGGACGCCGACATGCGTCGAGCCGCTGCCGCTGTTGGTGGCCCAGAGCGCCCTGACCGCATAGGGACTGCCGTCGACGGTGCCGACCTGGGCGGTGTCGATGTCGAGATCGCCGGTGGCGTCGCTGGCCAGGCTGGCCTGGATACCGTAGGCGCTGCCGCTGACCTGGCCGGTGGTGACGAGGTCGATCGCGCCGGCATCGCTGACCCAGATGCCCGTGCCGGCGTTGCCGGCGCCGGTCACGTCGGCGGCGTCGATGCTGACCTTGCCGCCATGGTTGTTGAACACGCGGATGCCGTTCTGGCTGCCGCTGACCGCGCCTTCGGCATCGATCGTCACCGCGCTGCCGGTGGAGCCCTGCACGTAGATGCCGGTGCCGCTGATGTAGGTGGTGCCGGAGGCGACGATGACGTCGTCGTGCGTGGTGATGTCGACGCTGCCGCCTCCATAAACGGCAGCCTCGATGCCGCGGCTGGACGTGTTGCTGGAGGACACCTTGCCGAGCGTGGTGATCGACAGGTCGCCGCTGGCATAGACGCGGATGCCGGTGCCGGCGCTGTCGATGCTGCCGGCCTGCACCGTGACCGCGCCGTCGCTCTTGATGTCGATGCCGGCGCCGTCCTCGCTGCGGGCGGTGATCGTGCCGTTGGTGGACAGCGACAGCGGGTCGGTGCCACTGGAGACGTACCACGAGATGCCGCTGTCGCCGGCGATGCCGGCCTTGTTGGTGTCGGTGAAGCTGCCCGCGCCGGTCAAGGTCAGCGCGTTGCCCGAAGCCACGTCGATGCCGAAGCCGGCCGCGGTGGTCGCGTTCTTGTAGGTCGCATCGAAGGCGATGGTCTGGCTCGTGGTATTGGCGCTGGCCGGCCCTGCGCAGACCCAAGTCGGCGGATTTTCGTCCGGCTTCTGGGTGCAGGCATCGGCGGCAAAGGCGCTCCTCTGCACGGCCAGTGCAGCCAGGATGGCGATGCTCAGGGCCTGGTACCGGGGCGTGGTGGTCTTGCGCGGGATCGGGTGCATGGAAACTCCGTGGCGGATGCAAGGAAGAAACCGCCGTGTTCCGCACGGCGGCATGGCCCGCTCTTCGGCAGGCCCATGTCCCTAGTTACGCCAAAGCGCGGCCGCCACCGCCATGTCCCCCGCCGTGCCTTTCCGCGCCCGTTGTCCGGGCATGTCACCCGCAGCGACGCACTGCGCCGCATCCACCGTGAGTGGATGTCGGGATGTCGCTTGTCTCTTTCGCTTGCCGTCCCGCCGTCGCGTTGGGCGGATCAGGTGCCCAGCGTCTCGTACAGCAAGGCCTTGGCCATGACCCAGTCGCGCTGCACGGTGCGTTCGGACAGGTTGAGGGCCAGCGCGGTCTCCGCGTCGGAATAGCCGGCGAAGTAGCGGCATTCGACGATCCGCGCCAGCCGCGGATGCTGTTTTTCCAGTTCGGCCAGCGCTTCGTCGAGGGCGACGATGCGCTCGTCGCTCTCGGCCAATACGGCCACCTCGTCGATGTCCAGCGGCGCCAGGCCGGGGTTGCGCTTGTGCCGCAGGCGGGCGCGCGCATGGGTCACCAGCACCTGGCGCATCGCCAGCGCCGCGGTGTTGAGGAAATGCGCCTGGTTCTGGAAGACATCCTGCCGGACCAGCTTCAGATAGGCCTCGTGGACCAGCGCCGTGGTGCCCAGGGTCGGCGCGGATTGCCCGGCGCGGTAGCGCTCGCGCCGGGCCAGGCGCTTCAGGTCCGGGTACAGGGCCTGGATCAGCAGGTCGACCAGTCGGTCGTCGCGCGGCGGGAGGTCGGGGGAGGACATTGGCCTGATTGTGGGGGAAATCTTGGTGGACGTGGCAATGGGTCCCACCCGGGCCTCGATAATGCGACGGCTATCGTTTTTCGAGTGCCCTCCGCAGCCGCGCCAGCGGCTGGCGGTAGCGCGCGGACAGCGAGCCGTGCTGCTGCTCGATCGCTTCGGCCTGCGCGACCAAATCCGCGGCTTCGCCGCGCCGGCCCAGCGCGAGTTCGCATTCGGCCAGCGCCAGTTGCACCTCCGCGATGCGCGGGCTTTGCGGCAGCAACATGCTCGTGCGCACGGCCAGTGCGTCGGCAAGGATCGGCTTGGCCTTCTCTGCTTCGCCACCGCGCGCGAGCGCGAGGCCTTCAAGCAGTTCACCGTCTGCGACCGACAAAGGCAGGTACCGCGCCAGTTCGCTGGCACGCGCTTCGGCGACAGTGGCCGATGCAGCCTTTGCCGCATCGGCAAGCTTGCCTTCGGTCAGGTTGATCTCGGCGCCAATCAGGCTGCGGCGAATCGCATTGGCGGTTCGTTCCAGCCCTTGGCCGGTGACTGGCGGGAGCGCCGTGAACAAATCATGCGCCTCATGGGAACGACCATTGTCCAAGGCCGCGCGGATGCGCAAGGTCAAGGGTCTTTCGCGCTGCAGTACGCCGATGCGCCGGTAGATGCGTGCGGAATCGTCCAATGCCTGTTGCATTTGGTCGATCTTTCCCGATTCTTCCAATGCTTCCGCATAGAACTCCAGGGTGAGGGCGAGAAACGCATCTTTCCGTCCCAGCGAACGTACATCTGCAAGCGCGGCTTCGGCATCGGCCAATCCTGCTTGCGGAGCTCCTGCCTGGACCTGAGCGCGCGTGGCGGCGAGATGCACGGTATTGCGCGTCAACCCGGAGCCGGTTTCACTGGCTGGCGGCATGGTGGCCTTGGCGCGTGCAACGAAGGGAAGCGCGTCACGCGGGCGTTCGGCACCATAAAGCGCTTCTGCCATGACGGTTTGGGCACGCACCCAATCGTGGTCGCGTTCGGTGCCTTTCGCCTGCGCCGCATCGATGGCCTTCTGCGCTGCCGCGATGGCAATCGCGTGCGATTGCGCGTGGTTTGCCATCTGCGCCAGCCGGGAATAGTCGAAGGAAAGTTCAGGCGCACGCGAACCCTTGACCCTGATCAGGATGTCGATGGCGCGTTGCATCGACGCCATGCCCGGAGCATAGAGGCCACTGGCTCCTTGGGCGATGGCCAAGGTGTATACCGCATCGGAGAGCTCGAACGATTCCGGGTAACGATCCAGAATGGCGACTGCCTGCGCCGCCTCGTCCCGCGAACGCGCCATGTCGGAAGCGCTGTCGTTCCCTGCGGCTATCGCCAACAGCCGCCCGCGCAGGAAAGAATCCATGTCATGGCGGCGATCCAGGATGGCGCGGGCATCGTCGATCTCGCGCACGCTGGCATCATGGTCTATGTCCGTGTTCACCCATGCTTGCTGGAGCAGATCCCCAGCCAGTTCCAGGGAGTCCTTCCCGTATACCCGGCGACTGAGATCGACGGCTTGCTGTCGCAGCGCCGCTTCATCCCCGGCCAAGTCGAAGTCCCTGTACAAATCCCCGAACAGCCGCAACATCGCCAGCTTGTTCTGCGGCGCATCGTTCAATTCGGTGCCGATGCGCTTGGCGCCGATGTCCAGCAGTTCGCGCGCGGTGGTCTGGCGCGCCTTGACCGGATCGGGCTGGTCGCTGGAATTTGTGCGGAACAGATCGACCATGAACGATTGCACCGCCTCGGCGCGTTGCGCTTCCAGCTTCGTCTTCTTCGCCTGCCACGCAATCGCGACCAGCGCCGCGGACATCGCCAGGAAGACGCCGGCCGCCAGCGCCAGCCCGCGCCAGTGCCGGCGCAGGTAGCGGCGCACCACGTAGCCGCGCGCGCCCACGCGGGCCTGCACCGGACGATGATCCAGATGGCGGCGGATGTCGTCGGCCAGCGCGCGGGCGTCGGGATAGCGCTGCTCCGGTTCGCGACGCAGCGCGCGAACGACGATGGCGTCGAGGTCGCCATGCAACGCGCGCGCAGGCACCGGCGCGTCCGCCGCCGTGACCCGGCTGGGCGGCGGCGGCTCCGCGGCCAGCAGGCGCCGGAGGGCGGTGGCCATCGGCGTGGCCTCGCTGGCCCAGGGCAAGCGTTCGGCCAGCAGTTCGTACAGGGTCACGCCCAGCGCGTAGACGTCGGTGGCGGTACCGACCAAGCGGCCGTCGAGCTGCTCGGGCGCGGCATAGGAGGGAGACAGCAGCAGGGTGCGGGTGGCGCGGCCGGCGGCATCGACCGCATCGTCGCCCAGCAGTTTGGCGATGCCGAAATCCAGCAGCTTGGCCTGGCCGGCGGCGGTCACCAGGATGTTGGCCGGCTTGATGTCGCGATGCACGACCAGGCGTGTGTGGGCGTAGGCCACGGCGTCGCAGACCTGCAGGAACAATTTCAGGCGCTCGGCCAGCGCCAACTTGCGGGTCCGGCACCATGCGTCCAGGTGTTCGCCTTCGACGTACTCCATCGCCATCCAGCCGACCCCATCGGCGGAGATGCCACCGTCGTGGAGCCGGGCAATGCCGGAATGGTCCAGCGAGGCCAGGATCTCGCGCTCGGCGGAGAAACGCTCCGCGGATGAACCCGGCGCATGCGCGATCAGCTTGATCGCCACCTGCTGGTGGAAGCCGCCTTCGATGCGCTCGGCCAGCCAGACCTCGGCCATGCCGCCAGTGCCCAAGCGCCGCAGCAGGCGGTAGGCGCCGACCGTGCGGCCCGCAGCGGCATGGGCCTCCCCCTCGGCGGCCAGCGTTTCCTCGCCAAGCGGCGAATGATCGAGAAACCCACTGTCGGTGTCGGCCAGTTCCAGCAGGCGCTCAATCCGCCGACGCAATACCGGGTCGCCTGCGCAAGCGGTATCGAGCGCAGCGGCCCGCTTGCCGGGCGGCTGCGACAACACCTGCTCGAACAGCGTGAAGATCCCGTCGTTGTCCTGTGATTGCGTCATGGGCGATTCCGAACTCGCCCTCCCTTGTGCCAGCATACCCGCTCTCATCCTATCCCCCAATCGGCGGGCCGGCCGACTTGCCGGGCGCTTTAAACCGGAGCGCGCAAACAAGGCACTTGGGAAATACCCCAGGCGCCTGATTTCACGTGGCCGTGAGGGATTCGGATTGACCCAATAACCTCAAGTTCTGGTCGTTCGACGAACACGAGGCTCGTACTCTTTTCCATCATGGGAAGGACAAGTCCAAACCGAGCCTACTGGCAAAGGCGAAGGTGGCCAGCATCAAGCCCAGGAGTGATAGCACGAAGACTGCGGCGACCATGCCGCCCGCGCGCAGCACCGCGCGCGCCTCTTTCTCCTTCCCGTTCTTCCCTTGGTCGTAATGCCACTTGACGGCGAAGAACATGCACGTGCCCAACACGAGAACCTTGAACGTAACGAAGACTATTGGAACCCAATCCATCATTTTGAGTATTTCC
>JAATFG010000045.1 GCA_015655355.1 Lysobacterales bacterium | reverse complement strand
TACCTCGCGCGCGGCATGCACATCGACGACTTCGCCGGCAACCTGTCGTTCTTCTTCAGTAACGGCATGGACCCGGAATATACCGTGATGGGGCGCGTGGCGCGGCGCATCTGGGCGGTGGCGATGAAAAAACGCTACGGAGCGAACGAGCGCAGCCAGAAACTCAAGTACCACATCCAGACCTCGGGCCGCAGCCTGCACGCGCAGGAAATCCAGTTCAACGACATCCGCACTACCTTGCAGGCGATGTACGCGCTGTTCGACAACTGCAACAGCCTGCACACCAACGCCTTCGACGAGGCGATCACCACGCCGACCGAAGACAGCGTGCGCCGCGCGGTGGCGATCCAGATGATCATCAACAAGGAACTCGGCCTTAACTTCATCGAGAATCCGTGGCAGGGCAGTTTTGCGGTCGAATACCTCACCGATCTGGTCGAGGAAGCGGTGTACAAGGAGTTCGATGCGCTGAGCGAGCGCGGCGGCGTGCTCGGCGCGATGGACACGATGTACCAGCGCGGCAAGATCCAGGAAGAATCGATGTACTACGAGCACAAGAAACACGATGGTTCGTTGCCGCTGGTGGGGGTCAACACCTTCCTGCCGAAGGAACATGCCGGCGAAGTCGCCACGCAGATCGAACTGATCCGCAGCACCGAAGGCGAGAAGGCGCAGCAGATCGACAACGTGCGCGCGTGGCAGCAGGCGCGCAATCCGATCGTGCCGGAGGCCTTGCCAAGGCTGCAGGCGAACGCGCGCGAACGCGGCAACACCTTCGCCGCGCTGATGCAGGCGGTGAAGACGCACAGCCTTGGGCAGATCAGTCACAGCCTGTACGAGGTGGGTGGCGAGTATCGAAGAAACATGTGATGAAGCATGTTTGCCCGTTCCATGCGGCGGGATTGAACTTGCGCGGTTGCGGTTGCCGGTAATCGAATTCGGCCTGAATCGTCGGTTGCCTTGCTTGCCGGACGGGCAATGCGCTGCCGGAACCGGGAGATGCAGCGTCGTCGGGCGTTGTGCCATGCTTCGGCCCTGTCGAAAGCCGAAGAGAACAAATCATGGTCCTGAAGTTGTCCGAACAGGTGGTGCTGGTCACCGGCGGTGCGCGTGGCCTGGGCGCGGCGATCAGCCGTGCGTTCGCGGGCGAAGGCGCGCGCGTGGTGGTCAACTACCGCCGCAGCCGCGAGGCGGCGCTGGCGTTGCAGGCGGAGTTCGGACAGGAGCGCGTGCTGGCGGTGCAGGCCGACGTGACCGACCCGGCGCAGGTTGCGGCGTTGTTCGCGCAGGCCAAGGCGCATTTCGGCGAGGCGGTGACCACGCTGGTCAACAATGCGCTGGTCGATTTCGCCTTCGACGGCGACGCGCGGCCGCAAGGCGAAGTCATCGCATGGGAGCGTTTCGCCACCCAGTTCGAAGGCAGCGTGCGCGGTGCGCTGAACACGATCCAGGCGGCGGTGCCGGGAATGCGCGGACGTGGCTTCGGCCGCATCGTCAACGTCGGCACCAACTTGTTCCAGAACCCGGTGGTGCCGTACCACGACTACACCGCGTCGAAGGCGGCGCTGCTGTCGCTGACCCGGACGATGGCGGCCGACCTCGGCCCGCACGGGATCACCGTCAACATGCTGTCTGGCGGCTTGCTGCGCACCACCGACGCCAGTGCGGCGACGCCCGAGGCGGTGTTCGACTTCATCGCTGCGGCCACGCCCTTGCGCAGCGTCACCACGCCTGCCGAATTCGCCGACGCGGTGCTGTTCTTCGCCTCGCCGTGGTCGCGTGCGGTGACCGGGCAGAACCTGGTGGTCGATGGCGGGCTGGTGAAGGATTGAGCCGATTCGTTCGATTTGCCCGGAGCACTGCACTGCGTTGGCTTTTCCGGGAACATTCACCGCTTCCACCGAGGACTCCGTGCGCATGCCAGCGAACCCGTGGCGTTTCCTGCTTCCCGCCGTCGTTGCCTGCGCCGTTGGCGCAATCGGCGGTTCCCTGCTCGGTGGCCCGTGGCTGTACTACGTCCTCAAGCCACTGACCACGCTTCTGATCTTCGTGCTGGCATGGAAGGCGATGCCCAGCGTCTCGCCGCGCTACCGCGCACTCGTGCTGGTCGGCATCGCGTTCTCGCTGTGCGGCGACGTGTTCCTGATGCTGCCGGGCGCTCGATGGTTCCTGCCGGGGCTGGCGAGTTTCCTGCTCGCGCACCTGTGCTTCATCGCCGCGTTCTTCAAGGACAGCACCTTCGCGCAGAAGGTCGCCGGCTTCGCGCCGTTCGCGATCTTCGCCGCGATCAATCTTTTCTTCCTGATCCCGAAACTGCCGCACGACCTGCTGGTTCCCGTGCTGGTCTATGTGTTCGTGCTGGCAAGCATGGCTGGCACCGCGCTGGCGCGTTGGCGCAATTTGCGCAATGCGCCGACGTTGACCGAAAGCGCGTGGCACGCCGCGCTCGGCGGCGCGGTGTTCGTCATCAGCGATTGCGTGCTGGCCTGGGACCTGTTCGGCGGCGGCGTGCCGCTGCATGAGGTGTGGATCCTTTCGACGTATTTCTTCGCGATTTTCCACATCGCCCGTTCGGTGCAGCACGACTGACGTCGCTGCGATTGAAGCGGTCGGGCATGAACCGCGCCACGGAATGCTGCGGCGCATGACGCGAGCTTCGCGCCATGGCCATAAAATGGCCGCATCGCCCGAGAATCCGGGTTCGCTCATTCGGTTACGGGAACGCACGCAATGGATTTGGCCGCGAAAATCATGATGTATGCCATCCCCGGCTTCTTCGTGCTGATGGGAGTGGAGGCGCTGCTTGGCTGGTGGCAGAAACGCAAGGTGTTCACGCTGGCCGATTCGATCAACAGCCTGAGCCTGGGCACGCTGAGCCAGATCGTCGGCCTGTACAGCAAGCTGCTGAGCATCGGCATCTACGCATGGGTGGTACAGCGCGTGGCGCTGTGGCACCTGCCGGCGCACAGCGTGCTGACGTGGGTTTCCGCGTTGGTTCTGTACGACTTCTGCTACTACTGGTTGCACCGCATGGGCCACGAGGTCAACGTGTTGTGGGCCGCGCACGTCGTGCACCACCAGAGCGAGCGCTACAACCTCACCACCGCGCTGCGCCAGACCGGCAGCGGCGTGCTGCTGGGCTGGCTGTTCTACCTGCCGCTGGCCGTGCTCGGCTATCCGGTCGAAGTGTTCGCGGTGGTCGCGGTGATCGACCTGCTCTACCAGTTCTGGGTGCACACCGAAACGGTGCCCAAGCTCGGCTGGTTCGACCGCGTGTTCTGCTCGCCGTCGAACCACCGTGCGCACCACGCGGTCAACGATCGCTACATCGACAAGAACTACGGCGGCATCCTGATCGTCTGGGATCGCATGTTTGGCACCTTCGTCGAGGAAGACGACATCGACAAGCCGGTGTACGGCACGCGTTCGCCGTTGCGCAGCTGGAATCCGATCTGGGCCAATTTCGAGGTGTATTCGGGCCTGTTCCAGGATGCATGGCATGCGCGCAACTGGCTGGACAAGCTCAAGGTCTTCCTCAAGCCGCCGGGCTGGCGTCCGGCCGACGTCGCGGCGAAATTCCCGAAGCCGGAATTCGACATCGCGCGCGAGGAATTCAATCCGCCGGTACCGCGCTGGATTTCGATCCACGTGCTGCTGCAGTTCGTGCTGCTGCTGTTCCTCGGCGTGCGCTTCCTGCAGAACGGCGCGCAACTGGACTGGCTCGGCGCGCTCGGCAGCGTGCTGTTCCTGGTCGGCGAACTGGTATTGATCGGCGCGTTGCTGGAAAACGAGAAGCACGCGCGCTGGCTGCAATCGGTGTTCCTCGTCACCTGCGCCGGCGTGGCGCTGGTCAGCGGCATCTGGTTCGATGGCAGCCACATCACGTGGTCGTGGCGCATTTTTGCCGCATCGTGGGCCGTGCTCGGTTGCCTGATGCTGTGGCTTGGCAACAGGGAACAGGCCACCGACGCCACTCCCGCGCATGCGCAAAGTGCTTCATGACGGTCGAATGGTCGTGCGTACGACGACTCAATACAGCGTGAGCGGGATTCCGTTTTCGCGTTGTTCGCGGTAGGTCTTGCGCGCATCGCGGCAGCCGGGGCCGCCCATCGCGAACTTGCGGCAGATCGCCGGGCGCTGTTCGTAGATCGAGCAGCACATGCGCAGCGGGTCGATGCCGAGGCACCAGCCGTCTTCGTTGCGCGCCATCACTTCCAGGCCTTGCGGGTTGCGGGTGACGAGATGGCGCGGCACGCTGCTGTCTTCGGGGAACAGCACCACGGTCAGGCGGCAGCACACCGCGTCGCAGCGGCTGCAGGAAACTTCGCTGCGCTTTTCGGGGAGCGCTTCGGCGCGTGTTTCGGCAGATTTTTGCAATGATGCGTTCATGCGTTTGCGGTGTCCCGGTGATAGTGGAGCAGCCGCGCGCGATACGGCGGCTGATCGTCCGCGTCCAGCGGCAAGCGGGTTTCGTCGCTGGCATAGCCTTGCGCATGCAGGGCGCGGGTGAACGGCGCGCTGTTGCCGCGGCCCGGATCGCTGAGCAGCACTTCGCTCGCGGCGTGCGCGTGGCGTTCGATCAACGCCGACAACAACGCGGCGTGACCGCGTTCGTACAACACGTCGCTGGCGATGATGATGTCGAAGCGGCCCAGCGTTTCGTTCGATGCGGTCCAGTCCACGGTGCGGAACGGCACCGCGGGCAATGCGTTGAGCGCGGCGTTGTAGGCGAGGAAGGTTTCCGCCAGCGGATGCAAGTCGCTGGCGGTGATGTCGGCGCCGCGCTGGCGCAGCACGAGGCTGGCGAGGCCGAGGCCGCAACCGAGTTCGAGGATGCGCTTGCCTTGCACATCGAACGTGGCCATCGCCTGCGCCAGCAGTTCGCCGGCCGGCCACACGTGGCCGAACAGACTCCATTGCGCCGAGGAAATGCCGCGTGCATGCGCATGCAGGTCGGGATCGGCGAATTGCTGCAGATCGAGCAGTTCGCGGATGCGGAAATCGTGCGTGCCGAAGTGCAAGGTGCGGATATGGGTTTCGTAGCCGGGCATGGCCAACTCCCTGTGACGCTCGCAAGGACGCGGGCGCTGGAACGGTGGGGGAGCAGGCGGCCAAAGCCGAACGAATGGCGCGGCGATGAAGGCGCCGCGCGGGCGACATGCTACGCGATGTCGCCGCATCGCGTCGTGCCGGCTTGTTCAGAAGCGAGCGGTTCAGGCGCTTGCGGACAAGCGCTTCGCCATCTCCTCGCGCATCAGGAATTTCTGCACCTTGCCGGAGATCGTCATCGGATAGGCGCTGACGAACTCGATGTAGCGCGGAATCTTGAAATGCGCGATCTTGCCGCGGCAGAAATCACGGATTTTATCGGGCGTGATGTCGTCCGGACTGGTGCCGTGCGCATGTTCGTGCAGGCGAATCCAGGCGCAGACTTCCTCGCCGAATTTCTCGTCCGGCACGCCGAACACCTGCACGTCGGCGATCGCCGGATGGGTGTAGAGGAATTCCTCGATTTCGCGCGGATAGATGTTCTCGCCGCCGCGGATCAGCATGTCCTTCAACCGGCCGACGATGCGGCAATAGCCTTCGGCATCGAGCGTGGCCTGGTCGCCGGTGTGCATCCAGCCGTCCGCATCGAGCGCTTCGCGCGTGCGTTCCCGGTCGTTCCAGTAGCCCTGCATCACCGAATAGCCGCGGGTGTGCAGCTCGCCGATTTCGCCGCGCGGCACGATGCCGCCATCCTCATCGACGATCTTCACCTCCACGTGCGGATGGATGCGCCCGACCGAATCGACGCGCCGTTCCAGCGGATCGTCCAGCGTGGTCTGGAAGCTCACCGGCGAGGTTTCGGTCATGCCGTAGGCGATGGTGACGTCGCGCATGTGCATGCGTTCGATCACCTTCTTCATCACTTCGACCGGGCACGGCGAGCCGGCCATGATGCCGGTGCGCAGCGTGCGCAAGTCGAATTCGGCGAAGCGCGGGTGTTCCAGTTCGGCGATGAACATCGTCGGCACGCCATGCAGCGCGGTGCATTTTTCGTCCTGCACCACTTGCAGCGTTTGCAGCGGGTCGAAGCCTTCGCCGGGAATCACCATGGTCGCGCCGTGGGTGACGCAGGCGAGGTTGCCCAGCACCATGCCGAAGCAGTGGTAGAACGGCACCGGGATGCACAGCTTGTCGTGCTCGGAAAGACGCATGCGCTCACCGATGAACCAGCCGTTGTTGACGATGTTGTGGTGGGTCAGCGTCGCGCCCTTCGGCGAGCCGGTAGTGCCGGAGGTGAACTGGATGTTGATCGCGTCGTGCGGATGGAGTTCGGCTTGCAGCTCGTCGATCCGCGCGTGCATTTGCGCATCGTCGCACGCGGCGATGGCATCGAAATCCCAGCAGCCGGCGATGGGGCCGCCGCCGTTCAAGGCGATGACGTGCTTCAGTTCCGGCAGCCTTTTTGCCTGCAATTGGCCGGGTTGCGAGGCATCGAGTTCCGGCGCCAGTTCGCGCAGCAGGCCGATGTAGTCCGAGGTCTTGAACTTGCGTGCCAGCACCAGCGCCTTGCAGCCGACCCGGGTCAGCGCGTATTCGAGTTCATGCGTGCGGTACGCGGGATTGATGTTGACCAGGACCAGGCCGGCGCGCGCGCTGGCGAACTGCAGCAGCACCCATTCGGCATTGTTCAACGACCAGATGCCGATGCGGTCGCCCTTGCGCAGGCCGAGCCGGTGCAGGCCGGCGGCGAGTCGGGTTGCCGCGTCGTCGAACTGTCGCCAGTTCCAGCGGATGTGCTGCGGCGGCACCACCAACGCTTCGCGCTCGGGCCAGCGCCGCGCGGTGCGTGCGAGCAGGGCGCCGACGGTGTCGTCGAGCAGTGCTTGCGAGGTGTCGCCACGCACGTGGCTGGGGGCGGGCGAGATGGTTTCGTGCGAATGCATCGATGTGTGGGAAGTGTTGCGTCTAGCGTCGATTCTAGCGCTGTCGCGCAGGCGCGACGCATGCATCCGATCATGCTGCGGATGCGGTTTCCTGGTTCGCTTGCGCCAGCGTGTCGTGCAGTGCATGCAGCGCCTCCGCGAGCGTCGCCGGTTCGAGCAATGCCTTGCGCGCGATGCCGACCGCGCGGCGCACGTTCGCGGGCGCATCGCCGCGTTCGATCAGCGCGACTGCATCATCGTGGCTCGCCAGCAGTTGCTCGCACCAGTCGACGGCATCGAACCTGCGCCGCAGCAGGCGCGCGAGCAGGCGATTGCTGCGCAGGGCCGGTGCCATCAATTGCAGTTGCCGGATCGCCGCGACGAAAGCCTGCGCATCGCGCTGCGCGTTCACCGGATCGAGCGCGGCGGAAAGCGCGGCCAGCGCATCGGCGATGCGTCGGCGCAGCACGTCCCCGGATTTCACCGGCAGCACGAACCACGCGGCGGCGACGCCGATGGCCGCGCCGACCAGGATGCCGAGCAGGCGCGCGAACAGCGCCTGTTCGCTGGCCGCGCCGAGCCAGTCCTGCACCAGCGCGAGGGCGAGGGTGACGCACAGCGCCCACCACGCATAGCCGAACTTGCGCAGCCAGGTGCCGAGGAACAGCACGGCGAGGATCAGTGCCGCGGCCAGCCGGCCGTTGGCGATCAGGTGCGCGGGCACGGTGCCTGCCAGCAGCGTGCCCGCGGCGGCGCCGAGCATGCGCAGCAGGCTCTTGTGGATCACGTCGAGGCGGCCGCGGTTGGCACTGTTGACGATGAAGGCGGTCAACACCGGCCACGGCCAGTGGGGGCCGAAGCATGCGAAACCGACGATGAAGGCGGCGCCGACCGCGACCGCCATCTGCAGCGCCATGCGCGTGGTCGCATCCGGTTTCAGTTTCGATTCGCGCGGCGGCGATGCGGGCTCGGGCGCCTGCACCGGCGGCAACAGATGCAGCCCGCGCGCGGCCGAGTGCGCCAGCGATATCCACAACAAGGCGATGAGCGCGACCAGCATCGGCGTCAGCCAGGCCGGCAGTGCGGCGTTCGCATCGGCGTGCACGCGCGGCACGGTCAGCAACGCGACCAGCGGCAAGGCGATCAGGCGGCTGGCGCGTCTTGCCGCGGTGCCGAAGCGGCGCAACCACACCGAAGCGCCGATGCCGAGCGTGAACACCAGCGCGCCCAGCCATGGCAGGCGGTGCAGCAGCATGCCCACGCCCACGGCGGCGAGGCCGACCAGGGGCAAGGTCAACGCCGCTTCGAGGCGTCCGCGCCAGTCGTGGTCGAGCAGGCTGCGCGACAGCGACAGGCACAACACCACGGCGAGCACGGCGATCGAAGGCGAGGGGTCGAGCCACCTCGCGCAATACAGCGTCGCCAGGGTCGCGGCGAGCGTGGCCAGCGTTTCGCACAGGGCGGCCAGCAGCGGGTGGCGCACGCGCGACTGCGGCATGGTCGTCGCGCTCATGCTTCGCGCGGCAGGTTGCGTGCGGCCAGGCGCTTGAGGCGGGTGATTTTTTCGCCATCGAGTTCGCCGAGGATGCCGCGCTGCTTTTCCGGGATGTGCGCGGCCGGATCCGCGTCGGCGAACACGTAGTGCTCGAACAGCGTCTTCCACGCGGCGCGTTCGCTGGCGGCGAGCGGGCGGATCGCCAGCAGCGCGTGCAGCAGCGCATCCAGCCCCGGTGCGTTGGCCAGCACGGCGACCGGCGCGGGCTGCCACCAGTAGTTGACCAGTGCGTTGAGCGGGTCCAGCGATTCGACGTGGTGCCACCACAGCGGCGGGATGTACAGCGCGTCGCCGGGTTCGAGCACGGCCGACTGCGCATGCTCGAGCGCCGTGCGCAGGTGCGGGAAGCGCGGGTCGTCGATGTCGTCGGGATGGGCGAGCGAAATGGCCATTGCGGTTGGCGCGAAATCCGGCGGGCCGATGTACAGGTTGCGTACCTGTTCCGGCGGGAACAGGGTGAAGCGGCGGCGTCCGCAGGCGACCACGGCGAGGTTGTGCTGGCTGTCGAAATGGGTTGGCGTGGTCACGTGGTTGCCGAACCACAAGCGCGGTTGCGCCTCGTCCGGCAGGAATGGAATGCGCAGCGCAGGCAGCAGGCCGGGCAGGCAATCGCGCACCGGCGCGCTCTGCATCGCCACGCCGGAAACGGGCGCGCCTTGCGGCTGGCGACTGTAGAGCGCGAGCTTCTGCAGCGCCTCGGTGATCGTGACCTTGAAATGCTGGTAGTTGAAGCCGCTCATGTCGGCGTTGTAGCCGATGCGGCCGCGCTGGTCCGGCGCCAGCAGCAGGGTATCGACCGCGGTGCCGTTGTCGTGCGCGGCGAGCAGTTGCGCGAACGCGGTGTCGGATTCGCGCGCGGCGCGGACCAGCGGCCAGTCGCGGCACAGGCCGCGCAGCACGCGCGGTTGCGCGGTTTCGATCAGGTTCGCCGGGAACGGGCTTGCTGCAAGACCCGCGAGGTCGGAGAAATCGGCGGCTTCGATGCTTCGCATGCGCAAATGCTAGCGGAACACCGCGCCTGCGTGCGCTTCAATGCAGCATCTGCCGCAGCTTGTCGAGCTTGGCCTGGTAGGCGTCGTGGTCGTGGCCGCTGCTGAGCTGGCTGGCGCGGGCCAGTTCGGCGCCGGCGTGGCGCGGCTGCCCCTCGAGAAAATAGGTGCGGGCAAGGGCGAAGTGGAACTGGTGCACGTTGTGGTCGAAATGGATCGCGAGCCGGTAATGGCGCTCGGCTTCGGCGTAGTTGCCGTCGCGTTCATAGGTACGGCCGAGCACGTACTGGTGGAACGGATCGCGGCGCAGGGCCTTTTCCGCGCGTTGCTGCCAGGCCTCGGCCTGCACGGTATTGCCTTGCTGCCGGTACAGGCCGATCAGGTTGAACAGCGCGGCGCTGTTCTTCGGCGCCAGTTGCAGCGTGTGCAGCAGGTCGCGCTCGGCCGTGGCCATGTCACCGCCGCGATGGGCCAGCACCGCGGCGTTGTTCCAGAGCACGGGATAATCCGCGTCCTCGCGCATCGCGGCCTGCAGCCATGCGTTTGCGGCCTCGAGTTGGCCGCCGATCATCAGTTCCATCGCACGGTTGTCGTAGAACATCGCCAGCAGGCGCGCGTCGCTGACCGCGTGCGGCGGCGGCGCGCCGAACAGTTCGTCGTCGGCGATGTCGATCACGTAGCGGTGGCCACTGGCACTGAGGCCGGCATTGGCGTGGGTGATCTGGATCGCGGTGTCTGCATCGAGGTCGCGTGCCAGGATCCGTTCCAGTTCCTGGCCTTGCGCGTGCAGCCCCGCCGCGCGCGCCAGTGCCACCGCGAGAATGGTGAAGCCGAGGCAATCGGCGCGGCGGGTGTCGAAGGCCTCGGCAACGTCGTGGGTCGCGCCGGGCTGGTATTGCACGTGCAGGCCGTCATCGGCGAACAGGAAGTGGGTCAGCAGTTCCGCGCGCCCGACGTGCGAACGGGTGGCGTCGATCACTTTCGTCTGCAACATGCGCTGCAATTCCGGTGGCACGGCCAGCACGGTTTCGGGTGCGGGCGGGACGAGCGCGGCTGCGTCCGTGCCGGTGTTCGCCAGGGAATCGGTGGCCCGCGCGCCGAGCGGGACGAGCGCCAGCAGCGCGGCAAGCAGCATGCGCTGCGAACGAACATGCGGTTGCGGGGTTGCCATGACCAAACCCTCCTGCCGACGGTGTCGGCTTGCTGCATAGTCGACTGTACGCCGCTTGCGCGACGCAACACACGCTAAGATTGTGCGAAATTCGTTCCAGAAAGGGGAAGCCAGCACATGATCCAGCACATCGAACCCGGCCCGCGCATGTCCGAGGCGGTGGTCCATGACGGCATCGTGTTCCTTGCCGGGCAGGTGGCCGAGGACTGCACCACCGACATCACCACGCAAACCCGGCAGGTGCTGGCCGAAATCGACAGGTTGCTCGCGCAGGCCGGCAGCGACAAGTCGAAGATCCTGCGTGCGCAGATATTCCTCGCCAGCATCGGCGAGTTCGCCGGCATGAACAGCGCGTGGGACGAGTGGGTCGACAAGGCCGCGCCGCCCTCGCGCGCAACGGTCGAGGCGAAACTGGCCAATCCGAACTGGAAGGTCGAGATCGTCATCACCGCGGCGATCTGAGTTTCGGCGCAACGCGTCTCAACCGATGAGATCGCGTGCGGCTAACATGGGCCGCACGCCTTCATCGAACCCCACCGCCGTGTCCGCCGCGAAAACGCCCGTCGCAAAATCTTCGTCCAAAGCCCGCACCGCCTACGTGTGCAGCGAATGCGGCGCCAGTTTCAGCAAGTGGCAAGGCCAGTGCGGCGAATGCGGGGCATGGAATTCGCTCAGCGAATTCGTGATCGAGCCGGCTGCCGCCGCGCAACCCGCGGCGCGGCGCTCGAACTGGGCCGGCAAGGTCGAAGCGCCGAAAGTCACCGCATTGAAGGACGTGCGCCACAGCGAGGACGCGCGCGTGTCGACCGGCATCGGCGAACTTGATCGCGTGCTCGGCGGTGGCCTGGTCGAAGGCGCGGTGGTGCTGGTCGGCGGCGATCCGGGCATCGGCAAATCCACGCTGTTGCTGCAGGCGCTGGCGACGATGGCCGCGCAGCTTCCCGTGCTGTACGTCACCGGCGAGGAATCGCTGGCGCAAGTCGCAGGCCGCGCCTCGCGGCTGGATTTGCCGCTCGAAGGCCTGAACGCGCTGGCTGAAACCGGCATCGAGAAAATCCTCGACCATGCCGTTTCCTTCAAGCCGAAAATCGTCGTCGCCGATTCGGTGCAGACCTTGTGGACCGAAACGCTGACTGCCGCGCCCGGTTCGGTGTCGCAGGTGCGTGAGTCCGCGGCGCGCCTGGTGCGCTACGCGAAGGAAACCGGCACGGCCGTGTTCCTGGTCGGCCACGTGACCAAGGAGGGCGGCATCGCCGGCCCGCGGGTGCTCGAGCACATGGTCGATGCGGTGCTGTATTTCGAGGGCGAAAGCGGCTCGCGTTTCCGCGTGCTGCGCGCGTTCAAGAACCGCTTCGGCGCGGTCAACGAACTGGGCGTGTTCGCGATGGGCGAGAAGGGCCTGCGCGAAGTGCCGAACCCCTCGGCGATTTTCCTGTCCGGCGGCAGCACGCGGCAGCCGGGCAGTTGCGTGATGGTCACGCGCGAAGGCACGCGGCCGTTGCTGGTCGAAGTGCAGGCGTTGGTCGATGCCTCGCCGCTGTCGAATCCGCGCCGCGTCGCGGTCGGCATGGAGCAGAACCGGTTGGCGATGTTGCTCGCGGTCTTGCATCGCCACGGCGGCATCGTGGTCGGCGACCAGGACGTGTTCGTCAACGTGGTCGGCGGCATCCGCGTGCAGGAAACCGCGGTGGATTTGCCGCTGCTGCTCGCCGTGTTGTCGTCGCTGCGCGACAAACCATTGCCGGAGAAGACGATTGCGTTCGGCGAGGTCGGTCTGAGTGGTGAAATCCGCCCGGTCCCGAACGGCGAGGAGCGCCTGCGCGAAGCGGCCACGCACGGCTTCAAGCGCGCCATCGTGCCGAAAGGCAATGCGCCGAAGTCCGGTTCGTTCAAGGGCCTCGAAGTGATCGCGGTCGAGCGCCTGTCGCAGGCGCTCGACGCGGCGGCGGATTGAATCGGTCAGCGCTTCGCGCGGATCGACCAGCTCTGGGCGATGAAGCCGACCACGAACAGCAACGCCCATCCCGCCAAGGCCGCAAGGACGAGCGGCGATTGCGGGCCGCTGGCCAGCGGATGCGCAGCCGGCAGGCGCGTCAGCGTTTCGTTGGTGCCGGGCACCAGCAACAGCAAGAAGCTGAAGGACAGACCGAACGTTGCCAGATAGGGGCGCAAGCGTCCGAGCGGCGACAGGCGCGGAACGAGCAGGCCGCCACCGAACGCGGCCAGCAGCGCGAGGATGCCCAGCGCGTGGCCGGGATTGAAACCGCCGGTACTGGACAGGCCGAACGAGGTCAGCACCGAGAGCGCCAGTCCGGCCAGATAGATTTTCCCTGCGCGGGTTGCAGGCTCGATTGCGCGGAATCGGACAAAGCTCTGGAGTCCGGCGAGAACCGGAACCACGCTGATTACGGTGTGGGCAATGCCCAGCGTTGAGAGAGGGTGCGGCATTTTGGTTTCCTATCTATCAGTTGGTAGATTGATGTGGTGAAAAAAACGGTGCGATGACGGCGCCGTGGCGGTGGGTTCAATGGATTCGGAGTTGTTCGATGGCTGGGCGGACGATCGCGGCGAACACCGCCGGATCGCCGAAGCCGCGCGCGGCCAGCATCGCGCCATGCACGCAGGCCATGAACGCCTGCGCCGCGGCATCCGCGCTACCTGGCAGGCGGAACTGGCCGCGCTCGACGCCTTTTTCCAGCACCGTGGCGAGCCAGGCGGCCAGTTCGCGGAAATGCGCCTGCACTTCGGCGGCGACTTCGGGCGGGATGGCGGGCATTTCCGCCGCCAGCATCGCGCAGATGCACAACGGCAGGCTGCCGTCGCCGATGCAATTGGCCCAGTAGTCGGCATAGGCGTTCAATTGCGCCAGCGGGTCGTCGAGATGGCGGTCGAGCATCGCCATGCCTTCGCGTGCTTCGGCGCGGTACAGGGCGACCACGCTGCGGACCAGTTCGGCCTTGCTCGGGAAATGGTGGTGGATGCTGGCTTTGCTGATGCCGACCCGTGCGGAAATGTCGGCATAGCTGAAGCCGTTGTAGCCGCCGCGGGCGAGCAGGGCGCGGGCGTGGGTGGCGATTTCGCCGGCCTTCGGTGAGAGTTCCAGATCCATTTCTTTATTCTACCAACTAGTAGATTGAATTCAAGTTCACTTGGTCATGACCAATTCGCCCACCGGGTTGGCGGCATGGGTTTTGGAAAAATGGAGGGCTGGGTTGGATCGCGGCGATGCGGGCTTCGGGCAGCGTTTCGATCGCGACGATCTGTTGACGCTATCGACTGTTCATGGGTGCTGGAAGCGATAGCCGACTAGGTTTTCTTCCGCGCATCCGGCGGGATCGAATAGGTGCCGACCGCGTGCGCAACCGGCTCGGGGTGGCCTTCGGAATACAGGTGCACTTCGCCGATGGCCAGCGACCGGCCGAGCTTGATCAGTTTGCATGTGCCGAGGATGTCCGCGTCCGCCGCCGGTTTGCGCAGGAAATTGATGGTCAGGTTGGTGGTGACGGTCAGCGGCACGATGCCGATTTGGCCGAGGATCGCCACGTACAGCGCGACGTCGGCGGTGGCCATCATCACCGGCCCGGACACGGTGCCGCCGGGACGCAATTCGGCTTCGCCGACGGTGTGCCGCACGCTGGCGCCGTCGGCGTCGACCGATTCGATGGTGATCTTGGTCTGCGGGAATTCGCGGCGCAGGAATTCGGCGAGTTCGGCTTTGCTGGGCATCGGTGTTTCCTTTTGTTCGTTGCGACTTTAGCAATACCGCGGAAACGAGAAACCCGCCTGCCAGCGGGTTTCTCGTTTGGAGCGAGTTGCCACGATGTTGCCGGCTCCCGCGCGCGGCGGGAAGGGCGAACGGGGTCAGTGGTCGCCGCCGACCGGCTTTGCGCCTTTCGCCGCGAACGGCGGCTTGGCGAACCACAGGAACACGATGATGCCGATGAAGATGATGCCAAGCAGGTAGAAGATCTCGTTGAAACCGATCTGCGAAGCCTGCAGCGTCACCATCTGGTTCAGTTGCGCTGCGCCGTGTTGCAGGTCGCCGTGGCCCAGTTGCGTGGCCAGCGAGGTCATGTTGTCGTCGTAGGCGCTGATGTGCTCGGTCAGTTGCGCATGATGGATGCTGCTGCGCCGGTTCCAGGCCCACGTGGTCAGCGAGGCGGCGAAGCTGGCGCCGAGCGTGCGCACGAAGGTGGCCAGGCCGGAGCCGCTGGCGATCTCGTGCGGTTCGAGGTCCGACAGCAGGATCGTCATCACCGGCATGAAGAACGTCGCCACGCCGAGGCCCTGGATAAGCTGCAGCATCGCCACGTGGTTGAAGTCCACGTCGAGGTTGAAGCCGGAGCGGGCGAAGCAGATGCCGCCGAGCACGACGAACGAGAACGTGGCGATCATGCGCAGGTCGAAACGCGTGGCGTACTTGCCGACCAGCGGCGTCAGCAGCACCGGCAGGATACCGATCGGCGCCGTGGCGAAGCCGGCCCAGATCGCCGTGTAGCCGAGGTTGCGTTGCAGCCACAGCGGCACCATCAGGCCGATGGCGAAGAACGCGGCATAGGCGAAAACCATCGCCACCGTGCCGGAGGTGAAATTGCGGTGTCGGAACAGGCGCAGGTTGACGATCGGTTCCTTCTCGGTGAGTTCCCAGATCACGAACACGGTGAGGGCGATGACGGCGACGATGGTCAGCACCACGATCTTGGTCGAGTTGAACCAGTCCTCGTCGTTGCCGAGGTCGAGCATGATCTGCAGCGAGCCGACGCCGAGCACCAGCATCGCCAGCCCCATGTAGTCCATCTTCGGCTTTTCGACCACGATTGGGCGGCCCTTCATCTGCTTGGCGACGACGGCCGTGGCGAACAGGCCGATCGGCGCGTTGATGAAGAAGATCCATTCCCACGAGTAGTTGTCGGTGATCCAGCCGCCGAGGATGGGGCCGGCGATCGGCGCGACCACGGTGACCATTGCCAGCAGCGCGATGGCTTGCCCGCGTTTTTCCGGCGGATAGATCGACAGCAGCAGCGCCTGCGTGATCGGGTACATCGGCCCGCACACGAAGCCTTGCAGCGCACGCGCCATCACCAGCATGCCCATGCTCTGCGAAATGCCGCACAGCACCGAGGCGGCGACGAACGAGAGCGTCGCCCACATGAACAGGCGCACTTCGCCGAGGCGGCGGGTGAGCCAGCCGGTCAGCGGCAGCGCGATCGCCTGGCTCACCGCGAACGAGGTGATGACCCAAGTCGACTGGTCCGAGCTGGCGCCGAGGTTGCCGGCGATGGTCGGCAGCGACACGTTGGCGATGGTGGTGTCGAGCACCTGCATGAACGTCGCCAGCGACAGGCCGATGGTGGCCAGCGCCATGCTTGGCGGTCGGAACGGTTTCGGCGGCGCCACGGCCTCGCGGCCGGGCGGCAGGCCGAACTCTTCTTCCTCTTCGGCAATCGTGGTCATTGCGTGTTGCTCACAGGTTGGACGCGCGCGATCACTTGCGCGGCAGGTTCTGCTCGATGATCTTGACGATCAGCGCATTGGCCGCGTCCTGTTGCTGCTTGTAGGCGGCGGTCTCGAACAGCGGCTTGGCGTCGTTGCGCGCGGCGGCGAGCATCGGGCCGTCGTGGTCGCGGGTGGCGACGTCGACCTTGGTGCTCAGGCCCAGGCGCAGCGGATGCTCGCGCAACTGCGCTGCATCGAGGGTGATCTTGACCGGCACGCGCTGCACGATCTTGATCCAGTTGCCCGATGCGTTCTGCGCCGGCAGCAGCGAGAACGCGCTGCCCGAACCCATGCCGAGGCTTTCGACCTTGCCGTCGTACTTGACCGAACCGCCGTACAGGTCGCTCTTCACTTCGACCGGCTGGCCGATGCGCATGTTGGCCAGTTGGGTTTCCTTGAAGTTGGCTTCGATCCACATCTGTTCCAGCGGCACCACGGTCATCAGCGTGTTGCCCGGCTGCACGCGCTGGCCGAGCTGGACCTCGCGCTTGGCGACGTAGCCGCTGATCGGGGCGACGATGGTGGTGCGGTGCAGGTTGAGGTAGGCGGCGCGCAGTTGCGCGGCGGCGGCCTGGACCTGCGGTTGTTTCTGTACGGTGGTCGCGTCGACCAGCGCCTGGCTGCGCGACAGGTTGCCCTGCGAAGCAGCCAGCGCGGCTTCGGCCGAAGCGAGGATGTCGCGGGCGTGGGCGAGCTCTTCCTTCGACACGGCGCCGGTGGCGACGAGGCCTTCGCGGCGCTGCACGTCGGCGCGGGCCTGGTCGACCGCGACCTGGCGGGCCTGCAAATCGGCGGTGCCGGCTTCGACGGTCGAGAACAGGCCGCGCACCTGGCGCACGGTGCCGGCCAGATTCGCCTCGGCCTGGTCGTAGGCGACCTGCGCGTCGGTGGCGTCGAGGTGGACCAGCGGCTGGCCGGCTTCGACCTTGTCGCCATCGTCGGCGTCGATGCTGACCACGGTGCCGAGGTACTGCGGCACCACGCTGACCACGTTGCCCTGCACGTAGGCGTCGTCGGTGTCCTGGTGGAAGCGCGCGTAGAACAGGTAATACGCCAGCCACAGCACGGCGACGACGACGAGGACGACGACGAGGATCGTCAGGGCGCGCTTGCGCGCGGCGGGGTTGGGAGCGGAGGTTTCGGAAGACATGGGGTTGTGCCTTTCAGTTCAAGCGGAAATATCGGGAAGTCGGTGGGGCGCGTTATTTGCTGGAGTCGGTCGGCGGCGCGTCGAAGCTCAGTCCGCCGCCAAGCGCGCGGTCGAGGTCGACTACGGTCTGGTAGCGCTGCGCGTGGATGCCGGCGAGCTGTTGGTCCAGCTGCAGCAGCGGGCGTTCGGTCGAGAGCACGTCGAGCTGGGTGCCGATGCCGGCCTTGTAGCGGGTGTCGGCCAGCGTGTAGGCGGCGTCGGCGGCGTCGCGCGCCTGCGTCAGCGATTGCGCCTGCGCGTCCAGCGAACGCATCTGCTGCATCGCGTCGACCACTTCGTGCAGCGCGTCGGCGAGGGTCTGGTTGTAGCTGGCGACGGCGACGTCGTAATCGGCGTTTTTCACCGCCAGGTTGTTGCGCAGGCGGCCGCCGTCGAAGATCGGCATGCTGATCGCCGGGCCGCCGAAGCCGAAGAACGACTCGCCCTTGAACACGTCTGAGAAATTGGTGCCGACCAGACCGGCCATCGCGCTGAGGTTGATGCTCGGCTTGAACTGGGCCTTGGCGGCGGCGATGTTCCTGTTCGCCGCGTAGACGTTCCAGCGCGCGGCGACCACGTCCGGGCGATGGCCGAGCAATTCGCTCGGCACCGTGCTCGGCAAGCCGGGCGCGGGCGCGTCGAGCAGTTGCGGGCGGTCGATGGCGTTGCCGCGGTCCGGTCCGGCGCCGAGCATCGCCGCCAGTGCGGTACGCGCCGAGGCGATCTGCTGGGCTGCGGCCACGTCCTCGGCCTTGGCCGAGGCGATCGCGGCATCGGCATTGCGCAGTTGCAGTTGCGAATCGAGGCCGGCGTCGAAACGCTGCTTGCTCAGTTGTTGCAAGTGCGTGGCACGGGCCAGTTCGCGCCGGGCCACGTCCTGCGCGTCGAAGGCCTCGGCCAGGCCGATGTAGGCGCGGGCGATGTTCGCGGCCAGCGACAGGCGCACGGCCTGGGATTCGATTTCCTGCGCGCGCGCCTGGCCGAGCGCGGCCTGGTAGGCGGCGCGATGCCCGCCCCACACGTCCAGCGGCCAGTCGAACTGCAGGTAGCCGACCGGGTTGTGCAGCAGCTTGCCGCCCAGGTCTTCACCGGCCAGCGGCTTGGGCAACTGCGCCACCGCGTATTGGCCATTGACGCCGAGGGTCGGCTTGGTCTCGGCTTCGGCTAGGCCGGCTTCGGCCTGCGCCTTGCGCAAGCGCGCCTGGGCCAGGTCGAGGTTCGGATTGCTCTTCAGCGCTTCGTCGACCAGCGCGTCAAGTTGCGGGTCGCCCAGCGCCTTCCACCATTCCTGCTGCGGGAAATCGGCACTGCCTTGCTGGAAATCGGACAGGCTGCGCTGCGCGGCGAGCTGGTCGGCGTCGTGCGGCTGCGTGGCGGTCTCCAGCCCGTGCGTGCTGGCGCAGGAAGCCAGCAATGCAGCCAGTGCGAAGGCCGTGGCGGCCGCCAGGGGGCGGCGGGAAAGGAAGGTCATGGACATGGGGTCAGTGTTCGGAACGTTCTGTCGAGAGGGAAAGGTTGTTGCGAACTTGCTCGAGCAGGTGGATCAGTTGCAGGCGCTCGGGTTCATCGAGGCTGGCGAAGGCGGCGTCACGCACGCGCTGCCCGCACTGGTCGATGTCGTGCCAGACCGCGTGCCCGGCCTCGGTCAGGTGGATGTTCAGCGCTCGCCGGTCGGCCGGGTCGGTGCTGCGCACGATCAGACTGCGCGCCTCCAACTGGTCGAGGATGCGGGTCATCGCGCCGGGGTTGACCTCGGCGATGCAGGCCAGTTCGGTCACTTTGGGGCGGCTGTCCTCGGCCAGTTTCTTGATCGTCACGTACTGGCTGAAGGTCAGGTCGTGGCTGCTGGCGGCCAGCTCGCGCTGCATCCGCGCCATCATGCTGTCGCGCACCTGGCGGATCAGCAGCCCGAGGGCGGAGCCGCTGTAGGCCGAGGACGGCAGTTTGGATGACGTGACTGGCGTATTCATGGGGGCGGCATGTTGCCAATCCAGGCAATATTTGTCAATGCAAATATTGTTTCAGCAATGAAATGCTGCAGCGCAACGCGGAGCGGGCAGTGGCCCGGCTCACGGGCTGCGGTGCAGGATCAGTTCGAGCACGAACTGGCTGCCGAAGAAGGCCAGAAACAACAGGATCATCGCGGTCAGGGTCCAGCGCACGGCCTTCCTGCCACGCCAGCCGCGCAGGCGCCGGCCGAGCAGCAGGCCGCCGAATGCCAGCCAGCTGAGCACGCTGAACACGGTCTTGTGGGCCAGATGCTGGGTCAGCAGGTTGTGCACGAACAGCACGCCGGTCAGCAGGGTTGCGGTGAGCAGGACGAAGCCGGCGGCGATGGTGCGGAACATCAGGCCTTCCAGCTCGGTCAGCGGCGGCAACGCGCGTAGCCAGAGGCGGAACTGGTGCTGGCGCAGGGCGCGCTCCTGCAGCCACAGCATCAGCGCCAGCAGCGCGGCGACGCTGAGCGTGGCGAAGGCGAGCAGGGCGATCCACGCGTGCAGTTGCAGGCGCCAGTCCAGCGCTTCCGACGGCGTGTGCCCGTACAGCAGATAGCCCAGCAGCGACAGCGCGGCCAGCGGATACACCACCACGCCCAAGGCGATGGCGCGTCCGCGCAGACCCAGCTCGGCGGTGTAGATCGCCATGCACAGGCCGACCAGCGACAGCGCGGCGAAGAAATGCATGTCCGGGTAACCGCCGCTGTGGCGCGCGCGCCAGACGTGGTAGCCGGCGTGAAGGACGATCGCCAGCAAGGCCAGCCACGCATAGCCGAAACCGGCACGCTGGCCACCGGCCGCCTGCCGGGCCAGCAGGCCCGTGGCGCCCAGGTACAGGACGAGCGCAAGCGCGGCGGCGATGAGAACCAGTGTCATTTTCGCAGTTTCGCACATCGGGCCGGGCGCAGTCGCCGGTTATACTTCGCAGTTCCCGTATTCAATACGCTCCGACGGCTTTGCACCGATGTTCGATTCCCTGACCCAGCGACTGACCGGCACCCTGGAACGCCTGCGCGGCCGTGGCCGTTTGACCGAATCGAACATCAGCGAGGCGGTGCGCGAAGTGCGCGTGGCCCTGCTCGAAGCCGACGTCGCCCTGCCGGTGGTGCAGGCGATGGTCCAGCGCATCAAGGTGCGCGCCACCGGCCAGGAAGTGCTGAAGTCGCTGACGCCGGGCCAGGTGCTGGTGAAGATCGTCCGCGACGAACTGGTCGCGGTGATGGGCTCGACCGCGGTCGATCTGAATCTCAACGTGCCGGCGCCGGCGGTGATTTTGATGGCCGGCCTGCAGGGTGCCGGCAAGACCACCACGGTCGGCAAGCTCGCCAAGCACCTGAAGGACAAGCGCAAGAAGAAGGTGCTGGTGGTCAGCGCCGACGTGTACCGCCCTGCCGCGATCGAACAGTTGGAGTCGCTGGCGCAGCAGGTCGGCGTCGCCTTCTTTCCGTCCGAGGCCAGCCAGAAGCCGGTCGACATCGTCAAGGCCGCCATCGACGAGGCGAAAAAGACCTTCGTCGACGTGCTGATCGTCGACACCGCCGGCCGCCTCGCCATCGACGAAGCGATGATGGCCGAGATCAAGGCGCTGCACGCGGCGGTCAACCCGGCCGAAACCCTGTTCGTGGTCGATTCGATGACCGGCCAGGATGCGGCGAACACCGCGAAAGCCTTTGCGCAGGCGCTGCCGCTGACCGGCGTGGTCCTGACCAAGACCGACGGCGATGCGCGTGGCGGCGCGGCGCTGTCGGTGCGCTACGTCACCGGCAAGCCGGTCAAGTTCATCGGCGTCAGCGAGAAGCCCGACGGCCTGGACGTGTTCGACCCGGTGCGCGTGGCCAACCGCATCCTCGACATGGGCGACGTGGTCGCGCTGGTCGAATCGGTGCAGCAGAACGTCGATGCGGAGAAGGCGCAGAAGCTCGCCGAGAAAGTCGCCAAGGGCAAGAAGTTCGACTTGAACGACATGCGCGACCAGCTCGAGCAGATGCATAACATGGGCGGCCTCGCCGGCCTGATGGACAAGCTGCCGGGCATGGGCCAGATTCCGGAACACCTCAAGCAGCAGGTGCAGCAGAGCAAGGAAGTGCCGCGGATGATCGCGATCATCGGCTCGATGACGAAAAAAGAGCGGCGCAATCCGGGCCTGCTCAACGGCTCGCGCCGCGCGCGCATCGCCAAGGGTTCGGGGGTCATGCCGGCCGATGTCAACAAGCTGATGAAGCAGTACCAGCAGATGGAGCAGATGATGGGCAAGCTTGGCCGCGGCGGCATGAAGGGCATGATGCGCGGCATGCAAGGGATGATGGGCGCGATGGGCAAGGGCGGCTTCCCGCCGATGCGCTGAGGCGCGCTGGCCGGGCCGTTAATTTTCAGGTCCGGCCAAGCCTTTGATTTTCATCGGGACGTCCTTTACAATGCGCGGCTCACTTACCCGGGCATCCCGCCTGCTGGACAACTCACCATGGTCAAGATTCGCCTTACCCGCGGCGGCGCCAAGAAGCGCCCCTTCTACCACATCATCGTCACCGACTCGCGCAGCGCCCGTGATGGCCGCAACATCGAGCGCGTCGGTTACTACAACCCGGTCGCCTCGGGCAACGACAAGGCGGTCGAGCTGAATGTCGAACGCGTCAAGTACTGGCTCGACAACGGCGCGCAGTTGACCGAGAAGGTCGCCAACCTGTACAAGGCTGCCGCCAAGGCTGCCTGAATCACGGGACTTCGAGAAGGGCGGCGCAAGCCGCCTTTTTTGTTTCAGCCAATCGCATGACCATGACGACTGAAAATCCAGATTCCGAAAAACGCCTCCTTCTCGGCAGGATCGTCGGCGCCTTCGGCGTGCGCGGGCAGGTGAAAATCGAATCCTGGACCGAGCCGCGCACGGCGATCTTCCGCTACCAGCCGTGGACGCTGGTCGATGCGCAGGGCCGCGAGCGCGAGCTTTCCGGCGTGCGCGGGCGCGAAACCGGCAAGAGCCTGATCGCCGACTTCCCCGGCGTCGAAGACCGCGACGCGGTCGAAGCGATGCGCGGTACCGAGATTTTCGTGCCGCGTTCGGCGCTGCCGCCGCCCAAGCCCGGCGAGTATTACTGGGTCGATCTGGAAGGCTTGCGCGTGGTCAACGCCGATGGCGCCGATTACGGCATCGTCTCGCACCTGTTCTCGACCGGCAGCAACGACGTGCTGGTCGCGAAGGGCGACAAGGAGCGGCTGATTCCGTTCGTCGAACCGGATTTCGTCAAGTCGGTGGATTTCGACGCCGGCGTCGTCACTGTCGATTGGGACGCGGATTTCTGAGGTCCTGATGCGCATCGACATGCTCAGCCTGTTCCCCGAATTCGTCGCCCAATGCGCCGGTTTCGGCGTGGTCGGGCGCGCGGTCGAGCGTGGGCTGTTGGGCATTCACGGCTGGAATCCACGCGATTACGCGCAGGGCAATTACCGCCGCGCCGACGACAAGACCTTTGGCGGCGGCCCAGGCATGGTGATGATGATCGAGCCGCTGCGCGCCGCGCTGGATGCCGCGCGGCTGGCGGATGCGACGCCGGCGCCGGTGGTCTATCTCTCGCCGCAGGGCAGGCCGCTGACCCAGAAAAGGGTGCGCGAACTGGCCGCGTTGCCACGCCTGATCCTGTTGTGCGGGCGCTACGAAGGCGTCGACGAGCGCTTCGTGGCGCATGAGGTGGACGAGGAAATTTCCATCGGCGATTACGTCCTGTCCGGCGGCGAACTGCCGGCGGCGGTGCTGGTCGATGCGGTCGCGCGCCTGCAGGACGGCGCGCTCAATGATGCCGAATCCGCCGCGCAGGATTCGTTCGAGGATGGCCTGCTCGATTGTCCGCATTACACCCATCCGGCCAGCCACGAGTGGGGTGAAGTGCCGGCAGTGCTGCGTTCCGGAGACCATGCCGCGATCGCGCGCTGGCGTCGGCAGCAGGCGCTGGGCCGCACCTGGCTGCGCCGTCCGGATTTGCTGGACGAAGCGCCCCTGTCGAAGTCCGATCGCAAGCTGCTGGACGAATTCAAGGCGCAGAACTCCGGTTCCGCCAGCTAGGAAGGTCCGAATGACTCCATTTTTTGCTCGTCATCCCGGCGCACGCCGGGATCCAGGAGCTTTGGCTTTCAATGACTTCAAGTCGCTGGATACCGGCGTTCGCCGGCATGACGGCATTTATTCGGACCTTCCCTAAGTCTTTGCTTTCGCGAATAAAGCCGGTTTATAATGCGCGGCTTCCCGGCTCCCGGTCGGGCGGAACCAACAACAAACGTGCGGCGCATTCCGGCGACCGCATCAGAGCAAGTTGCCGAACGGCACGCCCACGCACTTCGCAGTGCCTCAAACGATCAAGGTGTCACCATGAGCAATCTCATCCAGCAGTTCGAAGCCGAGCAGATCAAGCGCCAGCTTCCGGAATTCGGCCCCGGCGACACCGTCGTCGTCAACGTCAAGGTCAAGGAAGGCAACCGCGAGCGCGTGCAGGCCTACGAAGGCGTGGTCATCGCCAAGAAGAACGCCGGCCTGAACTCGTCGTTCACCGTGCGCAAGATTTCGCATGGCTACGGCGTCGAGCGCGTGTTCCAGACCCACAGCGCGACGATCGATTCGGTCGACGTCAAGCGCAAGGGCAAGGTCCGCGCCGGCAAGCTGTACTACCTGCGTGGTCTCGAAGGCAAGGCTGCCCGCATCAAGGAAGACCTCGCCGCCGTGGCCAAGGCCAAGGCCGAGAAGGCCGCTGCTGCCGAGTAACATCGTAGCGAGCGCCGCATCGCGAAGGCCGCCTCCGGGCGGCCTTCGTGTTTTTGCGGGTTGCATGGCGCGCGAATGTGCTAGTTTCGCTGGCATCCGCCGCCTGCCGGGAGCGTATCGATGAAGCCGATGCCCGCCGCCATCGTAGTGCTGGCCGTGATCGCCTTGTCCGCCTGCGCCGAATATGAAAGTTATGCCGGCAACGATCCGCCGGCGTATCCGTATCCGTGGTGCGCCGACGAGGCGCGCCGGGCGGATTCGCAGCCGTTGCCGCGCCATGCCAACGCCGAGCAGCGTCAGGCGGTGCGCGATTACTACGAATCGAAGCCTTGCCAGCAGGCGACCGAGCAAACGACCAAGGTCCAGTTGTACCCGACGCGCCTGCCTTGAATCTTCATTGCGTCCGGTGGCGGGCCAGCGCCCACGCCACGTGTTCGCGCACCAGTTCCGAATCGTCGTCGCGGCGCGAGGCGAGCGCGGCAAGCACGTCCGGGTTCGTCGGCGCGTTGCCCAGCGCGATCGCGATGTTGCGCAACCAGCGCTGGTGGCCGCTGCGACGGATCGCGCTGCCTTCGGTGCGGGCGAGGAATTCGGTTTCGCTCCACGCGAACAGTTCGGCCAGCGTGGCGGTATCGAGGTTGTTGCGTGCACGGAAATCCGGCTCGTCGTGGCGCTGCGCGAACTTGTTCCAGGGGCAAACCAGTTGGCAATCGTCGCAGCCATAGATGCGGTTGCCCATCGGTTCGCGCAATTCGAGCGGAATCGCGCCTTCGTGCTCGATGGTCAGGTAGGAAATGCAGCGGCGCGCATCGAGCCGGTTCGGGGCGATGATCGCCCGGGTCGGGCACACGTCGATGCAGCGCGTGCAGGTGCCGCAATGCGCGCTGGCCTGCGCATCGACCGGCAGCGGCAGATCCACGTAGATTTCGCCGAGGAAGAACCACGAGCCGCCGTCCTTGTCGATCAGGCAGGTGTTCTTGCCGATCCAGCCCAGGCCGGCATTGCGTGCCAGCGCGCGTTCCAGCACCGGCGCCGAATCGACGAACACGCGGAAGCCGAACGGACCGATTTCCGCGGCGATTTCCGCCGCCAGTTTCTGCAAGCGGTTGCGCATCAGCTTGTGGTAATCGCGGCCCAGCGCATAGCGGGCGACGTAGGCGCGTTCGCCGTCGTGCAGCGTTTGCCACGCGGTTTCGTCGTCGCGGTTGCCGTAGTCGAGGCCGACCGAAATCACCCGCAGCGTGCCGGGTACCAGTTCGGCCGGGCGCGCGCGCTTGCCGCCATGCGCCGCCATCCATTGCATCGTGCCGTGCAGGCCTTGTTCCAGCCAGTCGCGCAGGAAGGTTTCGTCTTCGCCCAGTTCGACGCCGGAAATACCGACGCGCCGGAAGCCGGCATCGCGCGCCAGCATGCGCACGCGCGCGGCGAGTTCGGTGTAGTCGGGGGCAGACGCAGTCATGCGCGAAGTATAGGAATTGCCCATAGAATCTGCGCATGCCCGGCATGATTCCCCTGTACGACACCGCAGCCGCCCGTGCGCTGGATGCGAACGCGACCGGATTGCCCGGCGGCGACGGCTACGTGCTGATGCAGCGCGCCGGCCAGGCCGCGTGGCAGCACTTGTTGCAGCGCTGGCCGCAGGCGCGGCGCATCGTGGTCGCGTGCGGGCCGGGCAACAATGGCGGCGATGGCTACGTATTGGCGCGCCTGGCATTGCAGTCGCGGCGCGAGGTGCGCGTCGTGCACCTGCGTGAACACGTGCCGCGCACGCCGCTGGCGCAGCGCGCGTGCACCGATTACGTCGCCGCCGGCGGCAAGGTCGAATTGTTTCCCGAAGCGGCGTTCGACGCCGACGTGATCGTCGATGCCTTGTTCGGCATCGGCCTGTCGCGCGCGCCGGACGAAAATTCCGCCGCGCTGATCGATGCGATCAACACGCAATCGGCGCCGGTGTTCGCCCTCGACGTGCCGAGTGGCCTCGATGCCGATCGCGGTTCCGCGCCGGGCCGCGCAATCATCGCCGATGCCACGTTGCAGTTCATTGCCGCGCATGTTGGCCTGCATTCCGGCGATGCGCTGGAAGTCGCCGGCGACATCGCGCTCGATGATCTCGATTTGCCGCTCGCCGCTTTCTATGGCGTTTCGCCCGCGGCCGTCCTGCTCGGCAGGCGCGCACTGGAAAACTGGCTGCGGCCGCGCCGGCGCAACACGCACAAGGGCGAATCCGGGCGCGTGCTGTGTATCGGCGGCGATCATGGCCATGGTGGCGCGATCGTGCTGTGCGCGGAAGCCGCGTTGCGTGCCGGTACCGGTTTGCTGACCGTCGCCACGCGTGAAAAACACGTGCCGGTACTGCTGTCGCGGCGGCCGGAAGCGATGGCGGTCGCGGTCGAATCGGATGCGGATTTGCAGCCGTTGCTGGACAGTCCGAACGTGATTGCGCTCGGTCCCGGCCTGGGTCAGGGCGAATGGGGCCGGGCGATGTTCAACGACGTGCTTGCGAATGAAAAACCGCTGGTACTGGATGCCGATGCGCTGAATCTGTTGGCGCGACAACCACGCGCATTGCACGATGCGATCCTCACTCCGCATCCGGGCGAAGCGGCGCGCCTGCTCGACGTTTCCACCGCGGAGATCCAGCGCGACCGTTTCGTCGCGGCGAAGGCCATCGCGGAAAAATTCGGTGCGGTCGTCGTGCTGAAGGGCGCCGGCTCGCTTGTCGCGGCGCCGGGCGAAATGCCGCGGGTCATCGGCGCGGGCAATCCGGGCATGGCGGTCGGCGGCATGGGCGACCTGCTCACCGGCATCATCGCCGCGCTGCGCGGGCAAGGTCTTTCCGCGTTCGATGCGGCAAGTTGCGGTGCGCTGCTGCATTCGCTGGCCGGCGATCTCGCCGCGCAGGAAGGCGAGCGCGGTTTGTTGCCGTCGGACTTGCTGCCGCATGTACGCATGTTGGCGAATCCGTAGAATCCGGAAATGCAAATCCATCTTTCCGATTCCGAAGCCACCGAGGAACTCGGCGCGGCACTGGCGAAAACCCGACCTGCGAATGCGGTGGTTTTCCTGCACGGCGACCTCGGCGCAGGCAAGTCGACGCTGGCGCGTGCGCTGTTGCGTGTGCTCGGCGTGCAGGGCGCGATCCGCAGTCCGACCTACACCTTGATCGAGCGCTATCCGTTGGCGGACGGCGAGGCTTGGCATCTGGACCTGTACCGCATCGGCGATGCCGGCGAATTGGATTTCCTAGGCCTTGACGAGGGCAGCGCGAACCTGTGGTTGGTCGAATGGGCGGAGAAGGGTCGTGGTGGCCTGCCGGCACCGGATTTGCGCATCGCGCTGGCGGTGGATGGCGGTGGCCGCGATGCGCGGTTGCAAGCGTTGTCGCCGTCGGGCGAGGGCTGGCTGGCCCGGCTGCAGGGCTTGCGGTTGGCTGGCGACTGAACCCCAAGTTATGGGCCAAGCCTGTCCCCGACTTTAGGAAGTTGGTGCAGGTTGCGGATTATTAAGGGAAAACCCTTGCATGAATGGCTGTATGGTGCTTGAATCGCCTCCATGCGCACGGGAATGGCCAGTTTCGCGAGGACGATGGGGAGCGTTCTGCTGCCCTTGTGCTTGGCTGTCCCCGCATTCGCCGGCGAGCTCAAATCGATCGAACTGAGCCAGGGCGCCCTAGGCACTCGTGCCGAAATCCGCCTTGACAGTGTCGGCGCCGATGGCTTTCGCACCTTGAGCCTGCATGCGCCAGAGCGGCTGGTCGTCGACCTGCCCGACACCTCGGCGGCGGCGAACTTCAAGCTTCCGGACAGGAACGGCATCGTCCAGTCGGTGCGCACCGGCAAGCCGAACGCCGACACCTTGCGCATCGTGTTCGACCTGTCCGCAGCGGTCGCGCCGCCGAAGCCGAGCCTGGAACCGGCCGATGGCGGTTCGCGTCTGGTCATCGAATGGCCGGGTGCAGGCTCCGCTTCCGCTGGAAGCGCTCCGGCGGTCGCCAGCGTCGCCGCGGCGAGCGCAGCATCGGTCACGGGCGCGGCCAGCCAGGCCGTGGTCCAGGCGCCGGAAAAGATCGCGCCGGAAAAGGAAGACGTGCCAGCCGCAGCGTCGCCGCTGGACATCCTCAACGGTTCGCCGGTCGCGTTGCAGTCGCCGGAAGTGGCGGTGCCCAAGGAAACCCGCAAGGAGCGCGAAGCGCGCGAGCAGGCCGAGAAGGCCGAGAAGGCGCAGGCGGCACAAGCCGCGGCGGACGACACGGCCCGGCAGCAAGCCGCCGCGCGCGCGCTGCGCGCCGGCGTGCGACCGTTGATCATCGCCATCGACGCCGGCCATGGTGGCAAGGACACCGGTGCGATCGGCCCGACCGGCAAGTACGAAAAGAACGTGACCCTGGCCATCGCCCGCGAACTGGCGCGGCAGATCGACGCCACGCCGGGCCTGAAGTCGTACCTGGTGCGCGACGACGACTATTTCATCCCGCTGCCGCAACGCGCGCAGAAGGCGCGTGCCGCGCATGCCGATCTGTTCGTCTCGATCCACGCCGATTCGGCGCCCAACCACAGCGCCAGCGGTTCCTCGGTCTACGTGCTGTCGCTGAAGGGCGCGACCTCGCAGCGCGCGCGCTGGCTGGCGGACAAGGAAAACGCCGCCGACCTGGTCGGCGGCGGCCACCTGCAGAAGGTCGACGACACGCTGTCGTCGGTGCTGATCGACCTGACGCAAAGCGGGCACATGAAGGCCTCGGAAGCGTGCGCCAACCATGTGCTCGACCATCTGGCGCAGATCGGCAACAGCCACACCGGCGAGATCGAAAAGGCCAACTTCGCGGTGCTGCGCACCTCGGACATGCCCTCGATGCTGGTCGAAACCGCGTACATTTCCAACTACACCGAAGAACGCCAGTTGACCACCCCGGACTACCAGCACAAGGTCGCCGGCGCGGTGCTGAAGGGTGTGCAGGACTACTTCACCCGCGATCCGCCGCCGGGCACGCTGTTCGCGATGCGCGCGCAGGCCGACGCCGGCCACTACGGCGATGCCGGCGGCGCGCCCTGATCGAGCCGGCTCTTATGGAGCAATTCCGCGGGTATCATTTGCACTGCTTTCCGTTGCCCGCAATGCGCCCGTGCCGATTCGCCCACTGCCCGAAATCCTGATCAACCAGATCGCCGCCGGCGAAGTCGTCGAGCGGCCCGCATCGGTGGTCAAGGAACTGGTCGAGAACGCGCTCGACGCCGGCGCCAGACGCATCGACATCGATCTCGAGGAAGGCGGCATCCGCCTGATCCGCATCCGCGACGACGGCGCCGGCATTCCTGCTGCGGAATTGGCGCTGGCGGTATCGCGCCACGCGACCAGCAAGATCGCTTCGCTCGACGATCTGGAAGCGGTCGGCACGCTCGGTTTCCGCGGCGAAGCACTGCCGTCGATCGCGTCGGTGGCGCACTTCCAGATCGCTTCGCGCCGCGCCGACGATGCGCACGGTTCGGCGTTGAACGTCGAAGGCGGAAAAGTCGGCGAGGTCGCACCGAAGCAACACGCGCAAGGCACCACGGTCGAAGTGCGCGAGCTGTTCTACAACGTGCCGGCGCGGCGCAAGTTCCTCAAGGCCGAGCGCACCGAGCTGGGCCACATCGAGGAATGGCTGCGTTCGCTGGCGCTGGCGCGTCCCGACGTCGAATTGCGCGTGAGCCACAACGGCAAGCCGTCGCGCCGCTACAAGCAAGGCGAGCTGGATTCGTCCGCGCGCCTGCACGAGACGCTGGGCGAGGAATTCGCCGCGCAATCCCTGCGCATCGATCATGCCGGCGCCGGCTTGCGCCTGCACGGCTGGATCGCGCAGCCGAGTTATTCGCGCGCCAGCGCCGACCAGCAATACCTCTACGTCAACGGCCGCAGCGTGCGCGACCGCAGCATCGCGCACGCGGTGAAGCTGGCGTACCAGGACGTGCTGTACCACGGCCGCCAGCCGGCCTACGTGCTGTTCCTCGAGCTCGACCCGACCCGCGTCGACGTCAACGTGCATCCGGCCAAGCACGAGGTGCGCTTCCGCGACGCGCGCCTGGTCCACGATTTCGTCTATCGCACCCTGCACGAAGCGCTGGCGCAAACCCGTGCCGGCAACACGCCGATGCCGGCGCACGCCGCGTCGTTGGCGGGAAATCCCCCCTTTCCCGCCGCGGCAGCGAATGGCGCGTATCCGCCCGCGCCGCAATGGACGCCGACGCGGCAATCGGCGCTTGGGTTGCGCATCGCGGAAGCGCCGGCGGCGTATGCGGCGCTGTATTCGCCGCCGTCGAATGGCACGTTCGACAACGCGCCTCGCGGCGAAGCCTTGTCGATGACGCAAACCGCGCTGCCGGACGCCGATGAAAACGGCGTGCCGCCGTTGGGCTACGCCATCGCGCAACTGCATGGCATCTACATCCTCGCCGAGAATGCCGACGGCCTGGTCGTGGTCGACATGCACGCCGCGCACGAGCGCATCGGCTACGAAAAACTGAAAACCGCGCATGACGGCATCGGCATCCGCTCGCAGCCCTTGCTGGTGCCGCTGTCGCTCGCCGTTGCCGAGCGCGAAGCGGATGTCGCCGAGCGCGAAAACGAAACCTTGCACACGCTCGGTTTCGAGGTGACGCGCAGCGGCCCGCAGAGCCTGCAGGTGCGCAGTGTGCCTGCGCTGCTTGCGCAGGCCGAACCGGAAGCGTTGCTGCGCGACGTGCTCGCCGACTTGCGCGAACACGGCGAAACGCTGCGCGTCGCCGCCGCGCGCGACGAACTACTGTCGACGATGGCCTGCCACGGCGCGGTGCGCGCGCACCGCAGGCTCACGCTTCCGGAGATGAATGCCTTGCTGCGGGAAATGGAAATCACCGAGCGCTCCGGCCAGTGCAACCACGGCCGGCCGACGTGGGCGCGCTTCAGCCTTGCCGAAATCGACCGCTGGTTCCTGAGAGGACGTTGACGATGAAGAAGTTGTGGGGAGTGTTGCTGGCTTGCTTGTTCGCTTCGCTTGCCGCGTGCAATGGCAGCCAGCAGGGCAGCGTCACCGTGTCCGGCGGGGACGACCGGTTCCTGGCCGGCGAAGCCGCATGGCGCGCGCAGCGCAAGGAAAACCTGCTCAGGCCCGATGGCTGGACCAGCCTGGTCGGCCTGTTCTGGCTGGAGAACGTCAAGCAGCATTTCATCGGCAGCAGCGCCGACAACGGCTTCAAGCTGGATTTCGGCCCGGCCAAGCTCGGCATGATCGAGCAGGGGGACGGCCACGTCTGGCTTGCGCCCGAGCAGGGTGTCGCGCTGACCCTCGACGGCCAGCCACTGGCCGGCAACAAGGTCGAACTGCACAACGACAACGAGGCCGCGCCGAGCGTGGTCGGCTTCGATGACGGCAAGGGCCAGCTGATCCTGATCAAGCGCGGCGACAGGCTCGGCATCCGGGTCAAGCACGCCAATGCGCCGAGCCGCCTGCTTTTCGCCGGCCTCGATTACTGGGATGCGAGCGAGGATTGGCGCATCGTCGGCAAGTTCGTGCCGAACCCGCCCGGCACCACGTTGCCCATCGTCGACATCATCGGCGTCACCGACAATATTCCGAACCCGGGTGCGGTCGAGTTCAAGAAGGACGGGCAGACGTTGCGCCTGCAGGCGCTGGACGAAGGCGACGGCAGCCTGTCGCTGATCTTCGTCGACCGCACCAGCGGCCACGGCAGCTACCCGGCCGGGCGTTTCCTCGAAGCGGACAAGCCCGACGCGAACGGCAACGTGGTGCTGGATTTCAACCGCGCCTACAACCCGCCGTGCGCGTTCACGCCGTTCGCGACCTGCCCATTGCCGCCGCCGGAGAATCGCCTAGCCGACATCGCGATCACCGCCGGCGAAAAAACCTACAAGCATCCGGGCGCGCCGTCCGATGGCGCGCCGGCATCGACGGCGGAGTGAGCCGGGATGAAGTGCCTGCGTACCGCGTTGCTGTCCTGTCTCGCCATTGCGATGCCGTGCATTTCGTTGGCCGGCCCCGCGCCTGGCGGGACGTCCGGCCAGGCATCCGCGACCGGACGCGCGCAGGCGTCGGTTGCAGTATTCGGGCGCCCGGTGCCGCTGTTGTGGAAGGTCAGCGATGCGGACAATTCGGTCTATCTGCTCGGCTCCTTCCACGTGCTGCGGAGTGAGGACTATCCGCTGTCGGACGATGCCGAACATGCGCTGGCCGATTCGGAGCTGGTGATGTTCGAGCTGGCGCCGGACGAAATGCAGTCGCCGCAATTGCCGCTGCGGATGCGCGATGCCGGTCTGCGCAAGGATGGCAAGCGCCTGCAGGACGATCTCGATCTGCCGGTCTGGGCCAAGCTGCAGGCCTATGCGCAACGCAACGCGATGCCGCTGGATGCGGTGCAGGAGTTCGAACCGTGGTACATGGGCCTGATGATCAGTTCGCTGGAAATGCAGCGCGACGGCCTCGATCCCAAGCTCGGCCTCGACGAGCATTTCATGCTCGAAGCGCAGCGTGCAGGCAAGCAGACGCAGGGCCTGGAAACCGGCGACGAACAGATCGCGCTGCTCGATGGCATGGGCCTGGCCGAGCAGCGCCAGTTCCTTGCCGAAGCGCTGGACGATGCCGATGACGGCGCGAAGGAAACCGAGGAGCTGCATCGCGCCTGGCGCGAGGGCGATGCGCAGACGTTGTGGAACCGGATGGCGGTGCAGATGCAGCGCGAATATCCGCGCCTGTACCATCGCATCGACGTGCAGCGCAACGAGGCGTGGGTGCCGAAGATCGCGCATCGCCTCGACGACGTGCACAAGGGCAACACGCTCGTGGTCGTCGGCGCCCTGCACCTGCTCGGCCCCGACGGCGTGGTCGAGAAGCTGCGCGCGAAAGGCTACAAGGTCGAGCGTGTTTGCTCGGCCTGCAAATAAACCATTTCAATGCAATCGACCGGGCACGCCGGCAGGCACAGTTCGCAGCCGGTGCACAGCGGTTCGATCACGGTGTGCATCCGCTTGGTGCCGCCGATGATCGCATCGACCGGGCAGGCCTGGATGCATTTGGTGCAGCCGATGCAATCGGCTTCGATCACGAACGCGACCTGCGCCGGCCTGTGTTCGCCGCGCGAACGGTCGTAGGGTTTTGCCTCCGTGTCCAGCACGTTGGCCAGTGCGCGCGCACCGGCATCGCCACCGGGCGGGCAATGGTCGATGCCGGCTTCGCCGCGCGCCATCGCTTCGGCATACGGGCGACAACCGGCGTAGCCGCATTGCCCGCACTGGGTCTGCGGCAGCAGGCGGTCGAGGCGTTCGACGAGGGCGAGGTCGGGGTTCATGCGATGCGCTTGCCGGCGTACCAGCGTTCGTGCGCCAGGGCCAGCATGGGTTTGTCTTCGTAGCTGTCGCCGTAGGCGAAAACGCGTTCGTACCTGGACAGGTCGAAACGTGCGCGGATCGCTTCGGCCTTGCGCTGGCCGATGTCGCCATCGGCATAGCGGCCGGTCAACTTTCCGTCCACGGATTCGAGCGAATTGCACAACAATGCCATGCCGTGCTGCGCGCACCACGGTTGCAGATAGACATCGAGCGATGCGGAAACGAGGGCGATTTCATGCCCCTGCGCCTGATGCCATTGCAGGCGCTGGATCATTTCCCGGCGCAGCATGCTGGCCAATTCTTCGTGCGCATAGACGATGCCACGCCCCACGATTTCCGTCGCGTCACGGCCAGTGAATGCGACTTGCGTGGCGCGCTTGCGGATGCCGGCTGCCGACACCAGCTTCAGCCGATAGCCGAGCAGCCACGGCCCCAGCGTCCACTTCGCTTGAGCCAGTTGTCGCGGCGTGGCGATGCGGCGCAGGAAACGCGAGAACGTGTCGCAGTCGGTGAGCGTGTGGTCGAAGTCGAACAGCGCCAGTTGCATGGCGTCAGCGTACCGGCGCGCCCGGTTGCGTGCCCTGCGCGTCGAGCAGGGTCAGCGGGCCACCATCGAAACCGGCGCTCAAAATCATGCCCTCGCTCAAACCGAAGCGCATCTTGCGCGGCGCGAGGTTGGCGATGAACACCACGTTGCGGCCCACGAGTCTTTCCGGCTCGCCGTAGCTGGCGCGGATGCCGCTGAAAATTTGCCGTTCGCCCAGTTCGCCTGCGTCCAGCTCGAAGCGCAGCAGCTTGTCGCTGCCTTCGACGAATTCGCAGGCCAGCACCTTGGCGATGCGCAGGTCGAGCTTGGCGAAATCGTCGATGTTGATGAACCCGGGATTGCTTTCGGTCACGGCGGGCGCCTCGACTTTCTTTTCGGTTTTCTGCTGCGCGTTGACCTGTTCCTTCGCGGCGGCGAGCGTGTCCTTCGACTGCTCGGTCATCGCGTCGATGCGTTTCGGGTCGATGCGCACGAACAGCGGCGCATACGGCTGGATGACATGTTCGAGCAGCGGCTTTTCCAGTTCATCCCAACTGGCCAGCGGTGCGGACAGGAAGGCCTCGGCCTCGGCGCAGGTACGTGGCAGCACCGGCTTCAGCGCCGCCGCGAGCACGCGGAACAGGTTGAGGCCGTGCGTGCACACGCTTTGCAGTTGCGCGTCCGCGCCTTCCTGCTTGGCAAGCACCCAGGGCTTGAATTCGTCGATGTACTTGTTGGCTTCGTCGGCCAGCGCCATCGTCTGGCGGATCGCGGAAGCCGGATCGTTGTCTTCATACGATGCGCGAATGCCGTCGAGCGCGGCGACGAAACGCGCGTACTGCCCGGCATCCGGCAACGTGGCGGCGAGTTTGCCGTCGAAGCGCTTCTCGATGAAGCCGGCGCAGCGCGAGGCGAGGTTGACGAACTTGCCGACGATGTCCGCATTGACGCGCGCGGTGAAGTCGGCGAGGTTCAAGTCGAGGTCATCGACGCCGCCGCCGGATTTGGCCGCGAAGTAGTAGCGCAGCGCTTCCGGTTCGAGGCCGACGTCGAGGTAGGTGCGGGCCATGATGAAGGTGCCGCGCGACTTGCTCATCTTCGCGCCATCGACGGTGAGGTAGCCGTTGACGTGCAGCGCGGTCGGCGCGCGGAAACCGGCACCGTGCAGCACCGCCGGCCAGAACAGGCCGTGGAAGTTGACGATGTCCTTGCCGATGAAATGGTGCAGCTCGAACGCGGTGTCGGCGCGCAGGAAATCGTCGAAGTCCTCGCCGGTCTGCGCGCACAGGTTCCTGAAACTGGACAGGTAACCGATCGGCGCATCCAGCCAGACGTAGAAATACTTGCCCGGCTGGTTCGGAATCTGGAAACCGAAGTAGGGTGCGTCGCGCGAGATGTCCCACGCGCGCAGGCCGCCTTCGCTGTCCAGCCATTCCTTGAGTTTCGCCTTGACCCCCGGCACGGCGACGTCGCCGTTCAACCATTCGCGCAGGAACGCATCGAAGTGGCCGACCTCGAAGAAGAAGTGCTCCGAATCGCGCAGTTCGGGCGTCGCGCCGGAAACCGCCGACTTCGGTTCCTTCAGGTCGGTCGGCGCATACGTGGCGCCGCAGACTTCGCAGTTGTCGCCGTACTGGTCGGCGGCGCCGCAGTTCGGGCAGATGCCCTTGATGTAGCGGTCGGGCAGGAACATGCCCTTGGCCGGATCGTAGAACTGCGCCACGCTGCGGCGGCTGATGTGCCCGGCGGCATCGAGCTTGTCGTAGAACAGCTCGGTCAACTCGCGATTGGTGTCGGAGTTGGTCGAATCGTAATTGTCGAACGCCACGCCGAAGGCGGCGAAGTCGCGCTCGTGGCTGGCCTTGATGTTGGCGATGAAGGTTTCAGGGGTGACGCCGGCCTTTTCCGCGGCGAGCATGATCGGCGTGCCGTGGGTATCGTCGGCGCAGACGTACCAGGTCTTGTCGCCACGCAGGCGCCGCGCGCGTACCCAGATGTCGGTCTGGACGTAACCGACCAGATGGCCCAGGTGCAGCGGGCCGTTGGCATAGGGCAGAGCGGTCGAGACGAGTGCGGTGCGGGACATGGTGCGTGGGGAATGCGGGAAAGGCGCGCATTATCGCATACGCAAAAAAGTGGCCCGGTTTCCCGGGCCACCCGTGCGTTGATTCAAGCGGCGATCACTGTTGTGCGCGCAACCAGGTTTGCGAGCGGCACAGGAAGGCGATACAGCCGGACATCTTCAGCGTGTTGGCATCCGGCACTTCGATCTTCGACTTGTAGGTCTTGCCCTTTTCCGGGTCGAGCACGCTGCCGCCGCTCCAGTGGGTGGCGTCGTCCTGTTTCAGGCCTTGCAGGATGACCAAGCCGAGGATCGGCTTGCCTTCGCATTCGCCCTTCTTGCACGTTGGGTTCGGGCCATCCTTCTGGTCGATGATCTTCACCACCTTGCCGGCCAGCGAGCCATCGGGCGCCTGGTAGATTTCGACGACGGACTTGGGTTTGTTGGTGCTGTCGTCGATGGTGGTCCAGCGACCGACCGCCGCGTCCGTGGCATGGGCCGACAGCGCCGTCAGCATCAGCGGCAAAACGACCAGACTGTATGGAAACAACTTGCGCATGGCTTCCCCTCCAGAAGGGAATGTGAGTTGGTGCGGTCGTATGACCGTAGGAGTTTTATACCGTATCTGCCGCGGCATGGTAATCGCGATGGTCTCGATGTTCATGGTGTGTCAGCGAAGAGCAAAAGAAAAAACCCCGCCGAGACGGGGTTTTTCATCAAACTAACTAGTGAAGTAACGATTACTTCGCGCCGAAGGCATAGTGGAGTTCAGCATACACCGCGCGGCCATACACGTCGAAGTTGCCGTCGTTGTACGGAGCGCTGCTGGAACCCGGATACGTGTGGTCGGCTGGGGGCATGCGGTTGAACAGGTTGTTGGCCATCAGCGACAGATCCAAACCCTTGAAGGCGTTCCAGGTCAGGCTCAGGTTGAAGGTCGTGTACGAACCCAGCTTGCCGGCAAGGGGAGCATCGTAGCCGGCACTGGAAGTGGCGGCGGCGTAGTTCGGCGTCCTGTCGAGCCAGTTGGCGTACAAGGTGGTGGTGAACTCGCCGATGTGCCAGCCGATCGAACCGTCGGCGCGGCGCTTCGGGTCGGTGCTCCAGTACGGGTTGGTCAGCAAGTCGATGTAATCGTCGCCGGCGTACTGCTGGTATTTGTGGCTCAGGTTCTGGGTGTAGCTGGCACGCAGGCTGAAGTCACCGGCGGCACCAGCGTCGAGCACATAGTTCACCGCACCGGTGAACGACTTTTCGGTCTGCTTGGAGATGTTGATCTTCGGCGTGTAGATGCCAGTCACGACGTTGGTGGTCGGATCGCGTTCGACCTGATCCAGCGCATTGACGCACAGCGCCGAATTGATGTCGTCAACGCCGATGCGGCAGCGATATTCCTGCATCAGCAGCGCGGATGCGCTTTGTTGAGTGACTTCATCGCGGATGTTCCAGCTGTACACGTCGGCGGTGATCGCCAGTTTGGACGTCGGCGACCACACCAGGCCAGCGTTCCACACGTCGGCGTTGATCGGCTTTAGCTTTACGCTGCCGGACTGCGAACCCAAGATCTCTACGTCACCATAGGCGCACTTGTCGTCACCGCCCGGAGCAGTCGGGTCGAAACCCAAGGTGCCGCACTTGTAGTAGTCGTCGACGTAACTGTAATAACCGCTCGGCCCTTGGAACAGATCAGACAGGGTCGGCGCGCGGAATGCAGTGCCGTACTTGCCGCGGAACAGCAGCGAATCGATTGGGCGGTATTCCAAGCCCAAGCTCCAAGTCGGCTTGTCGATGGTCTGGCCGGCAGCCTTGAACGCGTCATAGCGCGCCGAAGCAGTGATGGTCAGCGGATTGAACACCGGCAAGCGTAATTCGGCAGTGCCGGCGTAACGCGAGCGGTCGCCACCGCCGGACACGGCAGTCAGGCCCCACACAGATCCATCCATTAGGGCTGGATCGGGGTTGTATTCCCAATCCTGCTTGCCTGCTTCCAGTGCGATGGCGAGGCCGGCGTCGCCGCCCGGTAGCGAGAACAGCGAGCCGTTGGTGAGCTGAGCGCGGGCCATTTCGTCGTAGGTCTTGCTGTGCGAATGCACGAAGCCGGTCATCGCCGCCATGTCTTCCGGCGAAATCGGCTGATAGAGAGCCGCATAGTCCGGTGTGTACGAGGGGGCATCGTAGCCATACGGATCAACGCCATGTTGTTCGCCGAGCACGTGGTCGATGAAGTATTGGTCGATCTTGTCGGCCCAGCGTACCCAATTGGTTTCATCCAGGGTGTCTTGGGTGCGAGACAGGCTGAAGTCGTAATCCCAGTTCGAGGCGCCGAAGGTACCCTTGATACCCAAGTCGACGGAGTACGATTTTTCGGTGTCGCGGCTATCGGTGTTGCTGTAACCGCCGGGGCCGAACTCTTCCGGCGCGATCGCGCGCTGAATGCTGATCAGATCATCCAGATTAGGATCATAGAAATAGCCGGCACCGATATCTGAGGTGCCCCACCAAATAAAGCTGGAACCGGAATTGAAACGATCCTTTTCCTGACTCATCAACACGTCGGCATACACTTGGGTATTGTCGTTGATGTCGAAAGTGGCATGGGCGTAGCCTTGGTTGGCATCCTTGCCGTTGAGCAAGGTGCGGTAGCCGCCGGAGGTGTACGAACCGCAGGAATCGCCCAAGCCAGCACGGTTGTGCTTGCCTTCGGTGCCTCCGTATTGATTGGCCACGTTGCCGCAGTTGGTCGGATCGAAGAAATACCACGGGCCGCCGGCAACGCTGCGGATCAAGTAGTCCAAGCTTGCGGTCGGAGCGGTCGCACCGTCCTGATACTTCTGCTTGGTCAGATCGCGCTGGTAGCCCCAGATCGGATCGCGGTTTTCGTGCTGAAGGCCGACCAGCACGTTCAGACGGTCATTGAAGGCGGTGAAGCCGTCGGCGATGCCGAGGCGGTTGCTGGTGCCACCGCCTTCGGAGTAGCCGCCAACGCGGTAATCGATCGACGGGCCGTCGAGCTTCTTCTTGAGGATGATGTTGATAACGCCTGCGATAGCGTCCGAACCGTACAACGAGGACTGGCCGCCGGGCAGGATTTCGATGCGGTCGACCAGGTCGATCGGAATGCCGCTGATGTTGTTGAAGGTATCGCTGCCGTTGTACAGCGCCGGATAGTTGGACATCGGACGGCCATCGATCAGGTATTTGACGTAACCGGATGGCAGGCCGAACAGGCTGACGGTTTCCGCACCTTGAGTGAATCCGCCCGAGAACTGCCCGCCCTGCACGCCGCCGGTGGCCATCGAACTCTTCTGCAGGACTTCGCTTACGCTGGTGAAACCGCGTGCGGAAATATCTTCGGCGGTGATAACGGTGATCGGTTGGAAGTTTTCCTTCTCGGTCTGCGGAATCAGCGAGCCGGTAACGAGCACCTTGTCGAGAGTGGTGGCGCTCTTTTTCGCCGACGTACTGTCGGTTGAGGACTGGTCGGCGCTGGACGTGGTCGCTTCCTGCGCGAACGCGGAAACCGACGGCACCAGGATGGCGGCGAAAACGGCCGCACTCAGGCGGCTTTGCTTCGGGCGATAGGAGCTGCGTACGGACATGATCTCGGGACTCTCTCGGGTTGAGGTGGCTGCGTAGAATGTCGAGCTGATCCGGCTTGTGACGCCAATCCAAAGCGTCGTGCGACGCGTGTCGCCAAAGCCAGTAAGCTGACGTTAGCACGCGGTTAATGTGATGTGAAGCGCAAGTAAACCGTCGGATGGACGTCACCTGTATTTCATCTGCCGGTCATGTTGCCCGTCGCCTCTATAACTTTCATATGAAACAGAATCAACAGCCATGCCGCCCATTCCCGCCCACGCCGTCCAGCCAAACCTCAAGCCACACCCGCGCGTGCGCAACGTCATTGGCGTTGCCTCGGGCAAGGGCGGTGTCGGCAAATCCACAACCGCGGTGAACCTCGCCTTGGCGCTGGCTGCCGAAGGTGCAAGGGTCGGCGTGCTCGACGCGGACATCTACGGCCCGAGCATCCCGGCGATGCTGGGCCTGTCCGGCCGCCCGCAAAGCCCGGACAACAAATCGATCGAGCCGCTGCGTGCGTTTGGCGTGGAAGCGATGAGCATCGGCCTGCTGGTCGATGCCGACGCGCCGATGATCTGGCGCGGGCCGATGGCGACCAGCGCATTGACCCAGTTGTTCAACGACACCTTGTGGGGCGACCTCGATTACCTGCTGGTCGACCTGCCGCCGGGCACCGGCGACATCCACCTGACCCTGGCGCAGAAGATTCCGGTGGCAGGCGCGGTGATCGTCACCACGCCGCAGGAAATCGCCACGCTGGACGCGCGCAAGGCGCTGAAGATGTTCGAGAAGGTCGAGGTACCGGTGCTCGGCATCATCGAGAACATGGCCGTGCACGTATGCAGCAACTGCGGCCATGCCGAGCATCTGTTCGGCAGCGGCGGCGGCGAGAAGATGGCCGCGCAGTACGGCGTGCCGCTGCTCGGCTCGCTGCCGCTGGACATCGCGATCCGCGAGCAGGGAGATGCCGGCCAGCCGGTCGTGGTCGCCGCGCCGGAATCGCCGGCCGCGCAGGCCTATCGCGCCGCCGCGCGCGTGCTGGCCGCCGCGCTGGAAAAACGCCCGCGCGCGCCGATGAGCATCGGCGTCACCTTGGCCTGAATTACACTACGCGCCCATTTCAAGGAACATCGCATGAGCATCAAGTCCGACCGCTGGATCAAGCGCATGGCCGCCGAGAAGGGCATGATCGAGCCGTTCGAGCCGGGCCAGGTCAAAGTGGCCAACGGCGAACGCATCGTCAGCTACGGCACCTCCAGTTACGGTTACGACGTGCGCTGCTCGCGCGAGTTCAAGATCTTCACCAACATCAACTCCACCATCGTCGATCCCAAACATTTCGACAGTGGCAGCTTCGTCGACGTGGTCGGCGATTCCTGCGTGATTCCGCCGAATTCCTTTGCGCTGGCGCGCACGGTCGAATATTTCCGCATCCCGCGCGACACGCTGGTCGTCTGCCTTGGCAAGAGCACGTATGCGCGCTGCGGCATCATCGTCAACGTGACACCGCTGGAGCCGGAATGGGAAGGCCACGTCACTCTGGAATTCAGCAATACCACGCCGCTGCCGGCGCGCATCTACGCCAACGAAGGCGTGGCGCAGATGCTGTTCTTCCAATCCGACGCGGAGGATGTGTGCGAGACCTCGTACAGGGATCGCGGCGGCAAGTACCAGGGCCAGACCGGCGTGACCCTGCCGCGTACCTGAGCGCGCCTTTCAGGCGAGTTTCCGCTTCCAATGGTCGATGCGTGCGGCCAGTTGCACGTCATCGAATTTCCGGGACGAGCCGCTGCCCCAAACCGGGCCGGGCCACGCGGCATCGCCTTCGTGCCGGCCGACCAGGTGCACGTGCAACTGGCGCACGACGTTGCCGAGCGCGCCGATGTTGAGTTTCTGCACGCCCGGCTCGGCCTGCAGCAACTTGCCGACCTGGTTGATCTCGGCGAGCAGCAAACGTTGCTGCTCGCCGGAAAGTCCGATCCATTCGCTCGCGCCCGCCACGCGCGGAACCAGCAACAGCCACGGGAGGCGCGCGTCATTCATCAGCCGCACCTGCGACAGCGGGCCGTCGGCGACGAACACGCTGTCGTTCGCCAATCGCGGATCGAGCTCGAACGCGCGCATTACTTCAGGTTCGTCGCGAAGAAGTCGAGCGTGCGCTGCCTGGCCAGCTTCGCGCTCGCCGCGTCATACACGTGCGGATCGGCGTCGCGGTTGAAGGCGTGGTCGGCCGGATAGAGATATACCGCGTCGCCGAACTTGGCCTTGAACTGGCCGGTGATGTCGGGCGTGATGTGCGCGTCCTTCTCGCCGTAGTGGAAGATCACCGGCACCTTCGGCGTTTCGCCGATGAAGTGGATGTTGCCGCCGCCGTAGTAGCTGGATGCCGGCAGGCCGAGGCGGATCGCAGAGACCAATGCGACCGTGCCGCCCCAGCAATAACCGACGATGCCGGTCCTGTTCGGTGCATCGAGATACTGCGCCGCCGCTTCGACGATCTGCACGGCCTTGTCGATGCCCACCGCCTGCATCATCGGAATGCCGCGTTGCACGCCTTCGGGGGTGTACGCCAGATCGACGCCCGGTTCGACCAGATCGAACGGCGCCGGCGCGAGCACGTCGTAGCCTTCGGCCGCGTAGCCGTCGGCGACGGCACGGATGTGCGCGTTGACGCCGAAGATTTCCTGCCAGACGATCAGCGCCCCCCTCGATGCGCCTTGCGCCGGCGCGTGCCAGGCCTTGACCTTGCCGGCGGCGGTGTCGAGTTCGATCCAGTTGCCCATCGTGTTGCCTCGTTGCGTTGTTGGATGCATTCATTTTAAGCGGGAAGGGGGCCGTAGAACGGTATAATCGCGCGCCCTTTTCCTCGCATTCGCGCGCATGTCCTCCCTGAACCCGAAAGTCGGCTTCGTCTCGCTCGGCTGCCCGAAGGCGCTGGTCGATTCCGAGCGCATCCTCACCCAGTTGCGCGTCGAGGGCTACGCGATTTCGCCCAGCTACGACGATGCCGACGTGGTCGTGGTCAACACCTGCGGCTTCATCGACTCGGCGGTGGCCGAATCGATGGACGCGATCGGCGAGGCGATGGCCGAGAACGGCAAGGTCATCGTCACCGGCTGCCTAGGCAAGCGCGGCGAGATGATCCGCGAACAGTTCCCGGACGTGCTTTCGATCAGCGGCCCGCAGGATTATTCGAGCGTGATGGGTGCCGTGCACGCCGCGCTGCCGCCGCGCCACGACAAGTTCCTCGACATCGTGCCGGATTACGGCATCAAGTTGACGCCGAAGCATTATGCGTATCTGAAGATTTCCGAAGGCTGCAACCACCGTTGCTCGTTCTGCATCATTCCCTCGATGCGCGGCGACCTGGTCTCGCGCCCGGTCGATGAGGTGCTGCGCGAAGCGGAGAAGCTCGCCATCGGCGGCGTGCGCGAATTGCTGGTCGTCTCGCAGGACACCAGCGCCTACGGCGTCGACCTGAAATACGCGAAAAAGCCGTGGCGCGGCAACGAATACGAAACCCGCATGAAGTCGCTGTGCGAAGGCCTGTCGCAGCTCGGCATCTGGACGCGCCTGCATTACGTGTATCCGTACCCGCACGTGGACGACACGATTCCGCTGATGGCCGAAGGCAGGTTGCTGCCGTACCTCGACATTCCGTTCCAGCACGCCAGCCCGCGCATCCTGAAGCTGATGAAGCGCCCCGGCGCGATCGACAAGACCCGCGAGCGCATCCATCGCTGGCGCGAAATCTGCCCGGACATCACGATCCGTTCGACTTTCATCGTCGGCTTTCCCGGCGAAACCGAAAGCGAGTTCGAGGAACTGCTCGATTTCCTGCATGAAGTGCAGCTTGATCGCGTCGGCGCGTTTGCCTACTCGCCGGTCGATGGTGCGGCGGCCAATGGTTTGCCGAATCCGGTCGATGAAGAAGTGAAGCAGGAACGCCTCGCTCGCTTCATGGAAGTGCAGGCAGAAATTTCCGCGCAGAAACTCGAAGCCAAGATCGGCACCACGCAGCGTTGCCTCGTCGACATGCTCGAAGACGGCATCGCGGTCGCGCGCAGCAAGGCCGACGCGCCGGAAATCGATGGCCTGGTCCACGTCCAGAACGGCGGCGAACTTGGCCTGAAAGCCGGCGATTTCGTCGACGTCGAAATCACCGACAGCGACGAGCACGACCTGTTCGGCGACGGCATTGCGAAAAAGCCGGCGCCTTCGCTCAACCTCGTTCGTTCGTGATGTTTTCGTCGTCATTCCGGCGTTTGCCGGGATGACCGGCATCAGTAGTTCACGCCGACGATCACGAACGCGGTCCTGCCGCCGGGCAATTCGGCCTCGAATTCGTCGTCGACGCGCTTCTTCAGCAGCGCGCGCGCCAGCGGCGAATCGATGCTGATGAAGCCGCGCTGCGCGTCGGTTTCGTCGGGGCCGACGATGCGGTAGGTCGTGCATTCGCCCGAGGCGATGTTTTCCAGTTCCACCGTCGCGCCGAAGAACACGGTTTGCGGGTCGCTCGGCGGGGTGTCGACCACGCGCAGCGCTTCCAGCCGCTTGCTCAAATAGCGCACGCGGCGGTCGATTTCGCCGAGCTGCTTCTTGCGGTAGGTGTATTCGGCGTTCTCGGAGCGGTCGCCTTCGGCGGCGGCGGCGCTCAGCGCGCGCACCACTTCCGGGCGACGCACGCGCCACAGGTCGTCGAGTTCGGCCTTGAGTCCGGCGTGGCCTTCGGCGGTGATCAGCGCGGTGGATTTTTCGGCGGGCGGGCGCCAGCGGGACATCGGGTTCGACTCAGCGGCGGCTGCCGCCGAAAATGCTGCCGAGCACGCCGCGCACGATCTGGGTGCCGATCGAACTGCCGATCTGTCCGCCGATCTTGCCGCCGGTGATGCCCCGGCCGACCTGGCTGCCGACGTTGCGCGCGACCTGCTTGGCCATCGTTTCGACGATGCCTTGCCGGCGACCGGTGCCGAACAGCGCGCCTTTGACCATGTTGCCGAAGGCGTTGCCGTCGTCATCGGCGTGCCCCTGTTTCGCCGCCGGCGCATTCGCCTGCTGCATCGCCGCGCCGGCTTTCTGGGCGAGGATTTCCGCCGCCGATTCGCGGTTGACCGGATTGTCGTACTTCATCCCGACCGGGCTGCCGGCGCGCACCTGCGCGCGCTCGGCATCGCTGATCGCGCCCATGCGGCAGCGCGGTGGCGCGACCTTGGTCTGTTCGACCGGCATCGGCGTGGCGTTGTCGCCCTGCAGGGTGGACACCAGCGCTTCGCCGATGCCGAGCCTGGAAATCGCGTCGGCGACGTTGAGCTTCGGGTTCGGCGCGAAGGTTTCCGCCGCGGCCTTCACCGCCTTCTGGTCGCGCGGCGTCACCGCGCGCAGGGCGTGCTGCACGCGGTTGCCGAGCTGGCCGAGGATGTTGTCCGGCACGTCGTCGGGGAATTGCGAGCAGAAATAGATGCCGACGCCCTTCGAGCGGATCAGGCGCACCACTTGTTCGATGCGCTGCTGCAAGGCCGGCGGCGCGTCGTCGAACAGCAGATGCGCTTCGTCGAAGAAAAACACCAGCTTCGGCTTGTCGAGGTCGCCGACTTCCGGCAGGGTCTCGAACAGTTCGCTCATCAGCCACAGCAGGAAGCTCGAATACAGGTGCGGCTTGAGCACCAGTTGCTCGGAGGCGAGGATGCTGACGACGCCACGGCCATCGGTGTTGGTGCGCATCAGGTCCGCGAGTTCCAGCGCCGGCTCGCCGAAGAACTTGTCGCCGCCTTGCTGTTCGATCTGCAGCAGCGCGCGCTGGATCGCGCCGATCGACGCGGTGCTGACCAGGCCGTAGCTGGTGGAAATGTCCTTGCGTTCGTCGGCGATCAGGCCGAGCAGGGCGCGCAGGTCGGCGAGGTCGAGCAGGAGCAGGCCGCGGTCGTCGGCGAGCTTGAAGATGATTTCCAGCACGCCTTCCTGGGTATCGTTCAATTCGAGGATGCGCGACAGCAGGGTCGGGCCCATTTCGCTGACCGTGGTGCGCACCGGATGGCCTTTCTGTCCGTACAGGTCCCAGAAGATCACCGGGCTGGCTTCGGCCTTGTAGTCGGCCACGCCGATTTCCGCCGCGCGCGCCTTGAGCTTGTCGTCGCCGGCGCCGGGCAGCGCCAGGCCGGCCACGTCGCCCTTGACGTCGGCGATGAACACCGGCACGCCGCGGCGCGAAAACCCCTCGGCCAGCGTCATCAGGGTCACGGTTTTGCCGGTGCCGGTGGCGCCTGCGGTCAAACCGTGACGATTGCCGAAGTTCGGCAGCAGGTTGACGGCGATATTGTCGGTGATGCCTTTGCCGATGAGGATCGGGTCCATGGGCTTCCTTTGCGCGATTTCGGGGGCGGGGAACGTGGGCCGATTCTAGCCGCAAGCAACGCGTTTGCGCGTTACGCCATCGCCGCGCTTGCGATGCGCGCGCAAGGGCGGCTAACCTGCCTTTTCACTTTCCGTCGTATCCGAGATGTCCGCCAAATCCCTTTTCGTGAAGCATGGGCCGCTGCTGGCCGCCATCCTCCTCGCCCTCGCGCCGGCCATCGCCTTCGGCAAGAAGAACGATGCGATCGAAGCCCTCGACCAGCGCATGGCCGCCGCGCAGGCGCGCTACCGGAACGCGCAGCAATCCGCGCCCAGCGGCACCGATGCCGACAGGGAAACCGACGCCGCGCTGGCCGACATGGAAAAGGTGATCGACGATTGCAGTGCGCTCAAGGGCTGCCAGGTCGCGCCGATGCTGAGCGCGTACAAGCAGGCGCTGAAGTCGCGCTGGGCCGAGGACAACGGCACCGGCGACAATGGCGAAACCTTCGACGACGAGAACGACGACGACGAGCAGGTTTCGCTGGAACGGGCCGACAGCAGCGCGGCGGCCAATGGCGACACCTCGACCAGCGAGCGCGTCGATGCGCTGATGAATGACCAGAAGCACGACTTCGACAAGCAGGTGGCGTTCAACAGCGCGGTCGAGGCCGGCATCCGCGTGTGGCTCACCGACATGCGCAGCCAGTTGATCGACTCCTACGAAAACTACATGAACATGCGCGACGACCTGTACACGCCGTGGCAACAGGCCGGGCTGCCGGAGGCATTGCTGTTCGGGATCGTGGCCAAGGAATCGCACGGCAAGGTGCACGCGGTCTCGCGCACCGGCGCGGCCGGGCCGTTGCAGTTCATGCCCGCCACCGCGCGCCGCTTCGGCATGGGCCTGGACGACACCGGCTTCGACACCCGCTTCGACGCGCACGCGGTCGGCCAGGCCAGCGCCGGCTACGTCAGGGAGCAGATGGCGGCGATGGGCAATTCGATCGAGTTCACCCTGGCCGCGTACAACGGCGGCGAAGGCCGTGCCGCGCGGGTGTACCAGCAGTATCCGGGGCGCAGCTTCTGGGACGCGGACGTGTACCGCCAGTTCCCCGCCGAAACCCGCGACTACGTGCCGATGGTGATCGCCGCCGGCTGGCTGTTCCTGCACCCGAAGCAGTACGGATTGAAGTTCCCGCGGGTCAATCCGAAGCCGGCGACGCTGACCCTGGCGCAGCCGACCAGCCTGGATGCGCTGACCATCTGCCTCGGCAACGGCGGTACCCGCGATGGCTTCGAGCGCACCCTGCGCAACCTCAACCCGCGCTATCGCACCGATGGCCTGCTGCCTGCGGGCACGCAGTTGAAGGCAAACACGCGCATCGTCTCGCTGTACAAGTGGTATTGCACCCGCGGCACCCGCGCCGAGCTGACCGCGGCGCTGATGAACGCCCGCATCGACGAGGCGATCACCCGCAATGGCGAACCGCTGCCGCCGGACGGCACGGTGTCGGTCGGCGACGCGACCGTGCTGGCCGCCGACGCGCCGGTGTCGAAGTACGACCCGGTCACCAACGGCGGCGCGTTGGCGAAGGCACAGGCCGCCAAGACCGCGCGGGCGAAAGCGGCCGAGGCGAGCAAGGCCTACAAGGTGCGCCGCGGCGACACCCTCGGCACCATCGCCGACAAGCACGATTGCAATCTCAAGCTCCTCGCCCACGCCAACGGCCTGCGCCCGCCGGGCTACGTGGTCAAGCCGGGCAAGGTGCTGAAGATGGCGAGCTGCGGGAAGTGATAAAAAGGCCGGAATTTCCGGCCTTTTGTTTGGGAATCAGGAGGTGGTTGCCATGACGGACAAGAAACTCGCCGTATTGATCGATGCCGACAACGCGCAAGCCAGTATTGCGAAAGAGTTGTTGGCCGAAGTGGCTCGCTACGGCATAGCTACGGTACGGCGCGCCTATGGCGATTGGACTACGACCAATTTGACCGGCTGGAAGGGCGCGCTGTTGGATTTTGCCATCCAGCCAATCCAGCAGTTTGCTTACACGAAGGGCAAGAATGCCACTGACTCATCGCTCATCATCGAAGCGATGGACTTGCTGCACACCGGCGACGTGGATGGTTTCTGCATCGTGTCGTCGGACAGCGATTTCACTCGGTTGGCAACGCGGCTTCGTGAATCTGGATGTGTGGTTTACGGCTTCGGCGAACAGAAAACGCCGAAGCCTTTTGTCGCGGCTTGCGACAGGTTCATCTATACGGAAATCCTGAGGCCGGAAGGTGCGGCCAAGCCCGTCATCAAGCAAGAGGCCGATCCATTCAAGGCCATGTTGTTGAAGGCTGTCGAGGACGCAACGCGTGATGATGGCTGGGCTGCGTTGGGTGCGGTCGGGACTTTCCTGCTTGCCGCGGATCCTTCGTTCGATCCGCGCAATTTCGGGCACAAGAAACTCAGCGATCTGGTTCGAGCGCAGACATTCCTGGACATGAAGCCGATTCCTGCCGGCGAGAGCGGTGCTTCTGCACCTGTTTACGTGCGAATACGCAAAAGGTCGTGACGATTCACAGCAGCATCGCCAGTTTCTGGCCGAGCTTCACCGGCGCTTCCGCCTTCAGTGCATCGCTCAACTTGGCCACGCTTGGCGGCAGCAGCACGATTACCGTGCTGCCGTAGTTGAAGCGCGCCATCTCGGCGAAGCGGTCGAGCTTGATGCCTTTGCCGCGCCAATCCTTCTTGGTGATCGCGCTGGCGTATTCGGGAATCTCCACGCCGCTCCATACCGTCTCCACGCCAGAGACGAGCAACGCGCCGACCATCACGCAGGCCATCGGCCCGAACGAGGTGTCGAAATGGCACACGAGGCGCTCGTTGCGCGCGAACAGGCCCTGCACGTTCGCCACCGCGTCGGTGCCGACGCTGAAAAGCCGGCCGGGCACGTGCACGGTTTCGCGCAGTGCGCCGGCGAAGGGCATGTGCACGCGGTGGTAATCGCGCGGCGACAGGTACACGGTCGCGTAGATGCCGTTGCGGAAAGGTTCGGCGGCGGCCTCGTCGCCGAGCAATGCGGCGGTGCTGAAGCCTTTGCCCTTGGCCTGGAAAATATGGCCATCGACGATGTCGCCACACTGGCTGATGCGCCCGTCGGCCGGCATCAGCAAGCTGCGCGGATCGGCGTCGGCGACGCGTGCGCCGGGTTTCAGCGCGCGGGTGAAGAAGGCATTGAAGCTCGGATACTTCGCCGCATCCGGTTCGGCGGCTTCGTCCAGGTCCACGTTGAACTTGCGCGCGACGGTGTCGATCAGGGTCCGCTTGATCGCCGGGTTGGTCGAATACGCCAGCTTGCGCGCCAGCGACGACAGCAGGCGATGCGGCAGCACGTAGGTCAGGGCGGTGACGAAACTCACGGCTGCGATTCCTTGCTCAGCAAGGTCAGGTCGGCGGCGATCTTCGCCGGCTCGAACGGCGGGCGCAGCGTGCCGGCGATGCGGCCCTGCGGATCGAGCAGGACCAGGTTGGCCGAATGGTCCATCGAATAATCGTTCGGGTTTTCAGCGAAATGCGGGCCTTCGACCTTCATGTAGACCAGGCCGAATTCGCGCGCGAAATTCTCCAGCGTCGCCGCGTCGGCGGTCGCGGCCAGGGTGTCCGGATCGAAGGCGTGCACGTATTCGCCGAGCCGCGCCGGCGTGTCGCGCTGCGGATCGACCGAGACGAACAGCAGGCGCGGACGGGTGCTGTCCGGCAGTGCGGTCCATTGTTTCTGCGCCTGGGCCAGGTCCTGCAGGGTGGTCGGGCACACGTCCGGGCAGAAGGTGTAGCCGATGTAGAGCAGGGTCCAGTGGCCGTGCAACTCGCCGCTGGTCAGTTGCGTGCCGTCGCTTTGTTGCAGCGAGAAATCGGGCACGTTGCGCGGCTGCGGATACAGCAGCGTGGCCTGCAAGGCCGGGCGCCGCGCCGCGTCGTGGCCGAAGAACTTGAGCGCGGCGAACAGGCCAAGGCCGGCGGCGATGGCGACGATCAGGACGGCGAGGAGCTTGCGGTCGAACATCTGGCGTTGCACGGCGGAAGGATTGCACATGATACCGGTTCGCCCGGCCGGAACCCCTATAATCGCCACGCTATCCCCCGCATTGCCTCCACGAGCCCGCGCCATGTCCGACAGTCCGGCCGCCGAACTGCACACGATCATCGACTTCATCCGCCACGGCGCCAGCCGTTTCAACGCCGCCGGCCTGACCTTCGGCCACAGCCACGACAACGCGCTGGACGAAGCCACCAGCCTCGTGTTGCACGCGTTGCACCTGCCGCCGGATTTGTCGCCGGCCTATGGCCAGTCGCGCCTGCTGCGCGAGGAGAAGGACGCGATCCTCAAGCTGTTCGAGCGCCGCATCGGCGAGCGCGTGCCGGCGGCGTACCTGATCGGCGAAGCGTGGTTCGCCAACCTTGCGTTCAAGTCCGACAAGCGCGCGCTGGTGCCGCGTTCGCCGATCGCCGAACTGATCCTGTCCGGCTTCGAGCCGTGGCTGGCCGGACGCGACGTGCGGCGTGCGCTCGACCTGTGCACCGGCTCAGGCTGCATCGCGATCGCGATGGGCCACTACAACCCGGAGTGGCAGGTCGACGGCGTCGACATCAGCGACGATGCGCTGTCGCTGGCGCAGGAAAACAAGGCCGTGCTGCATGCGCATAACGTCGAGCTGATCAAGTCCAACCTGTTCGACGGTTTGCAGGGCAAGACTTATGAATTGATCGTGACGAATCCGCCGTACGTCACCAACGACGAAACCGACGCGCTGCCGCAGGAATATTCGTACGAGCCGGAACTCGGCCTGCGCGCCGGCGACGATGGCCTCGATCTGGTCCTGAAAATACTGCGCGACGCGCCGATGCATTTGAGCGACGACGGCCTGCTGATCTGCGAAGTCGGCGAATCCGAACAGCACCTGGTCAAGCTGCTGCCGGACGTGGAATTCTTCTGGATCGAATTCAAGGTCGGGCAGATGGGCATCTTCGCGGTGGAAGCGCAGGAATTGCGCCTCCATGCGGAGCAGATCACGCTGCTCGCCGACGAACGAAAGTAGCCGTCATTCCGACGAAAGTCCGGAATCCAGCGACTTTCCCAGCGAAAAATCAAAGACACTGGGTTCCGGCTTGCGCCGGAACGACGAGCAAAACCACGTGAATACATTCGGCCATCTGTTCCGCGTCACCACTTTCGGCGAATCGCACGGGCCGGCGATCGGCTGCGTGATCGACGGTTGCCCGCCGGGGCTGGAAATCTCGCCGGAGGAATTCCGCCACGACCTCGACCGCCGCGCGACCGGCAAGACGCGGCACACGTCGGCGCGCAACGAGGCCGATGAAGTCGAAATCCTGTCCGGCTGGTACGAAGGCAAGACCACCGGCACGCCGCTGGCACTGCTGATCCGCAACACCGACCAGCGCAGCAAGGATTACGCGAAGATCGCCGAACAGTTCCGTCCCGGCCACGCGGATTATGCGTACTGGCAGAAGTACGGCATCCGCGATCCGCGCGGCGGCGGGCGTTCGTCGGCACGCGAGACGACGATGCGCGTGGCGGCTGCCGTCGTTGCGAAGAAATGGTTGAAGCAACACTTCGACGTCGAGGTGCGTGGTTACCTGTCGCAGCTCGGCGAAATCAAGCCGCAAGGCTTCGACTGGAACGTGGTAGAAACCAATCCGTTCTTCTGGCCGCATGCGGCGCAGGTCGACGAACTCGAAAGCTACATGGACGCGCTGCGCAAGAGCGGCGATTCTGTCGGCGCGCGCGTGAATGTCGTCGCCGACAACGTGCCGCCGGGCTGGGGCGAACCGATCTACGGCAAGCTCGACGGCGACTTGGCCGCGGCGCTGATGAGCATCAATGCGGTGAAGGGCGTCGAGATCGGCGACGGTTTCGATGTCGTGTCGCAGAAAGGCACCGAACATCGCGACCTGATCGCGCCGCAAGGGTTCAAGTCGAATCACGCCGGCGGCATCCTCGGCGGCATTTCCACCGGCCAGCAAGTGGTCGCGTCGATCGCGCTGAAGCCGACGTCGAGCCTGCGCATTCCCGGCGAAAGCGTGGACATCCACGGCGACGTGATCGAAGTGGTGACGACCGGCCGCCATGATCCGTGCGTCGGCATCCGCGCCACGCCGATCGCCGAGGCGATGATGGCGCTGGTGCTGATCGACCACGCCCTGCGCCATCGCGCGCAATGCGGCGACGTCGGCGAGATTTCGCCGCGGATTCCGGGCGCCATCGCCGATTGAGCGTTGCAGCGGCAACCGCCGAGCCGGCTGCCGCGGCTTTCGGCTAGACTTGCGCACCCGCACGCGGCGCATGGGGCGTCGCGCGGTCCCAGTCGAAGTCACAGAGATAATGAACGAACAACGCCGCTTCAAGGTCGCGGTCGTCGGTGCCACGGGCGCCGTCGGCGAAACCATGCTCGCCATCCTGGCCGAGCGCAACTTCCCGGTGTCGGAACTGGTCGCGCTGGCCAGCGAACGCTCGGCCGGCGGCGAAGTGGAGTTCAAAAACCGGAAAATCATCGTGCAGGACCTGGCCACGTTCGACCCGGCCGGCGTGGACATCGCGCTGTTCTCGGCGGGCGGCAGCGTGTCGAAGGAATACGCGCCGAAGTTCGCCGCCGCCGGCGCGGTGGTGATCGACAACTCCTCGACCTTCCGCTACGACGACGACGTGCCGCTGGTGGTCAGCGAAGTCAATCCGCGGGAAGCGAAGAACCGCCCGCGCGGCATCATCGCCAATCCGAACTGCAGCACGATGCAGTTGATGCCGGTGCTCAAGCCGATCCACGACGGCTACGGCATCGAGCGCATCAACATCGCGACCTACCAGTCGGTGTCCGGCGCCGGTCGCAGCGGCATGGAGGAACTCGGCAAGCAGACCGCCGAACTGCTCAACTTCCAGCAGATCGAGCCGAAGAAGTTCCCGCAGCAGATCGCCTTCAACCTGATCCCGCACATCGACGACTTCCAGCCCAACGGCTACACCAAGGAAGAGATGAAGCTGGTGTGGGAGACGCAGAAGATCCTCGGTGACAAGAACATCCTGGTGAATCCGACCGCGGTGCGCGTGCCGGTGTTCTATGGCCACAGCGAAGCGGTGAACATCGAGACCAGGAAGAAGATCAGCGCCGAGGAAGCGCGCGCGTTGCTGCAGAAGGCGCCGGGCGTGAAGGTCGTCGATGAGCGCAAGGCCGGTGGCTATCCGACGCCGGTGACGCATGCCTCGGGCACCGACCCGGTGTACGTCGGCCGCATCCGCGAGGACTTCTCGCATCCGCGCGGTTTGAACCTGTGGGTCGTCGCCGACAACATCCGCAAGGGCGCGGCGCTCAATGCGGTGCAACTGGCCGAGCTGGTTGCGGCGGAATGAACCCCGCCAGGGCGGAGGCACGCTGCGTCGTGCCCCTGTCACATGGGCAGTCAATTCCTCAGATTGCGACACAGGAAGCTGTGCCAGCACCTTGTTTGCGCTTATATTTCGCCTGTTGAGACCACAGGCTCCCGCATGAACCGTCGCCCGCAATCCCGCCCGAATCCCGTTCGCCGCTGGCGCGCGCCGGCGGCATTGGCCCTGATGCTGGCCAGCAGCGCCGCGTTCGCACTGGGCCTGGGCGACATCAAGGTCAAGTCGCGTCCCGGCCAGCCGCTGGTCGCGGAAATCCCGGTGATTTCCAGCGATCCGGCGGAAATGGAGCACCTCACCGCGCAGCTCGCCTCGGCCGACACCTTCGAGCGCGTCGGCCTGCAGCGTCCGACCGGCCTGGTGCGCGAACTCAATTTCGCCGTCGCCCTGTCCGACGACGGCAAGCCGGTGATCCGCGTCACCGGCGCCACGCCGGTGACCCAGGCGATGCTCAACTTCCTGGTCGAAGTCGATTGGGGCCAGGGTCGGCTGGTGCGCGAATATTCGGCATTGGTCAACGTGCCGGGCACCGTCGCCAGTGCATCCGAACCGCGGATCGAGGCACCGGAAGCCGCGCCAGGCAACACCATCGAACGCCTGCCCGAGCCGGCGCCGATCGCTTCGCAGCCGCTGCCGCCGGAACCGCCCGCGCAGCCGCAGGCACCGCAACCGATGGCGCAGAATGCGGCTTCGTCGTTGCCGACGCCCATGCCGCCGGTCGCTGCGTCGACATCCGTACCCGCGCCACCGCGCCGCGCGCCGTCGCCGTCGCCGTCGACCCATGCGCTGGTCAAGGCCAGCGCGAAGGCCTTGAAGGAAGGCGGACGCACCGCCGTGCACGACGGGCAGACGCTGTCCGAAATCGCCACGCAACTCGGCGCCGGGTACAGCCTCGACCAGACCATGCTCGCGCTGCTGCGCGCCAATCCGGACGCCTTCATCAAGGGCAACATCAATCTGCTGAAGGCCGGTGCGGTGCTGAAGCTGCCGCCGAGCGCCGAACTGGCCGCCTTGAACCAGGCCGACGCCGGTGCGATGGTGCGCCAGCAGATGGCCGATTGGCGCGACTGGAAGCAGTTCCGCAAGCCGCTGCCGCAACCCCTGGGGGGCGCGGTGGCGAAAGCCGCGTCGCCGCCCGCGGCGATCGCGTCCGCTGCGGCGGCGGATGCGCAGGGACATCTCGAAATCGCGCCGGCCACCGCTGCGGGCAAGCGCGAGGGAACAACGTCCGGCACGCAGGCCGGAGGGAAGGGCGACATGCTTGAGAACACGCCATTGCAGCAGGCGAAAGAGGACCTTGCCACGCGCGATGCCGAAGTGCAGCAACTGCGTTCGCAGGTCGCCGAGCTGGAAAAGATCAAGACCGACCAGACCAAGCTGATCGCGATGAAGGACAGCGATCTGGCTTCGGCGCAGCACAACCTCGGCAAGAATGAAACCCAGGCGTCGGCATCGAGCGCATGGCTGTGGGGCGGTTTGGGCCTGCTGTTGCTCGGCCTCGGCCTCGGCTGGCTGATCGCGCGCGCGCGCGGCGACAAGCCGGTGACGTCGCGGAAGTTCGATGCCTCGAAGCTGCCGCCGATTCCGACCAACTCGCATACCGGCGAGCTGTTCGTGCGCGAACAGGAGGCCGAAGTGCCCGCTGCGCCATCGTCCGAACCGCTGGGCAAGCCGACCTGGCATGTCGGCGGCGGCGATGTGGCGACCAGCGTCTCGCTCAATCCGGCGCCGGCCGGGCGCGAGCGCCTCGAGCTGGCCATCGCCTACAAGGACATGGGTGACGTCGTCACCGCGCGCAGCCTGCTGGGCGAAGTGCTGGCCGGCAACGATGCCGTCGCGCGCGACGAAGCCGCGCAACTGCTGCGCGAGCTGGGTTGACCCGAGGCCGTGCGTTACGCGCTCGGCGTCGAATACGACGGCAGCGGCTTTCTCGGCTGGCAACGCCTGAGCAAGCCCGGTGGCGCGCGCGAGGCCGCATCGCCGCTGGAGGCCAATTCCGTGCAGGAAGCGCTGGAACTGGCGCTGTCGTCGGTTGCCGCCGAACCCATCGCCACGATCTGCGCCGGCCGCACCGATGCCGGCGTGCATGGCCAGTGCCAGGTCGTGCATTTCGACACGCAGGTGCAACGCAGCCCGCGCGGCTGGGTGCTCGGCAGCACCAGCCGCTTGCCGCCGGGCATCGGCGCGTTGTGGTGCGTGGACGTCGCCGACGATTTTTCCGCGCGCTTTTCCGCGCGCGCGCGACGCTATCGCTACCGCATCCTCAACCGCCAGGTGCGGCCGACGCTGCAGCGCCAGTTCCTGGGCTGGGAACACCACGCGCTTGATGCCGCCGCGATGCACGCCGCCGCGCAGGCGTTGCGCGGCGAAAACGATTTCTCCAGCTTCCGCAGCGCCGAATGCCAGGCCACGCATCCGATGCGCAACCTGCACCAAATCTCGGTGCGGCGCGAGGGCGAGGAAGTGATCGTCGACGTGCAGGCCAATGCCTTCCTGCACCACATGGTGCGCAACATCGTCGGCTCGCTGCTGCTGGTCGGCCGCGGCGAAAGGCCGGTTGAATGGATCGCCGAGCTGCTTGCCGCGAAGGATCGAACCCTTGCCGGCCCGACCGCGCCGGCCGCCGGCCTGCTGTTCGTCGGCCCGCTGTACGACGCGAAGTGGAATCTTCCTGAAAGCGTTACCTTGCACGCATGAACCACACGCGCATCAAGTTCTGTGGTTTCACCCGCGCCGTCGATGTCGAATCGGCCATCGAACTCGGCGTGGATTTCATCGGCCTGGTCTTCGCGCCGCACAGCCCGCGCAAGCTGGCGCTGCGACAGGCCGAGGCGCTGCGCCTGCGGGTGCCGAAGGGCATCGGCGTGGTCGCGCTGTGCATGGACAACGCGGCCGAGGAAGTGCGCGTGATCATCGAAATCGTGCAGCCCGACGCGCTGCAATTCCACGGCGGCGAAACCGGTGCGTTCGCCGCGCAATTCGGCCTGCCATTCTGGAAAGCGCTGGCGATGGGCGAGGCGGGCATCGATGTGGCTGCGCGGTTTTCCGAATACCCGCATGCGTCCGCATTTTTGCTCGACGGCCACGGCGCGGGCGAGCAGGGTGGTTCGGGCAAAGCCTTCGACTGGACGCGGATGCCGCAGGCCACCGACACGCCGCTGTTGCTGGCCGGCGGCTTGGATGCAGACAACGTCGCACAGGCGCTGCGCATCGCGCGGCCCTGGGGCGTCGACGTGTCCAGCGGCATCGAAACCGCGCCGGGAATCAAGGATGCGGCGAAGATGCGGGCCTTCGTCGCGGCCGTGCGCGCCTTCGACGCGGGGGCTTGATCGGTTGCGGCGGGCGCCATGCGCACTGGCCGAAGTTCGGTTAGGCTATGCCCACTCCATGAACGCCGTGCATCGCAAATCCGTTCCGTTTGGCCGTTCGCTGCGCCGCTGGCGCCGCGTGCCCGCCGCCGCGGTCAGGTAAGTCGCTGTCGATACGCGACGCGCGCAATCGCGCATGCCGATTGCGCTTTTCCGAAATCCTCTGGAGAAATCCCGTGAACGCCATTGCCTCGACCGCGCCCGGCGCGGTGAATGATTATTTCCAATACCCCGATGCGGCCGGCCATTTTGGCCGCTATGGCGGCCGCTTCGTCGCCGAAACCCTGATCGGCCCGCTGCAGGAACTCGCCGCCGCCTACGACGCTGCGCGCGTCGATCCCGACTTCATCGCCGCGTTCGAGAAAGACCTGAAGCACTACGTCGGCCGCGCCAGCCCGATCTATCACGCCGAGCGCCTGTCGCGCGAAGTCGGCGGTGCGCAGATCCTGCTCAAGCGCGAAGACCTGAACCACACCGGCGCGCACAAGATCAACAACACCATCGGCCAGGCGCTGCTCGCGTCGCGCATGGGCAAGAAGCGCATCATCGCCGAGACCGGCGCCGGCCAGCATGGCGTCGCGTCGGCGACGGTGGCCACGCGGCTCGGCCTCGAGTGCGTCGTGTACATGGGCGCGACCGACATCGAGCGGCAGAAGATCAACGTCTACCGGATGAAGCTGCTCGGCGCGAAGGTCGTGCCGGTCACGTCGGGTTCGGCGACGTTGAAGGATGCATTGAACGAAGCGATGCGCGACTGGGTGACCAACGTCGCCGACACGTTCTACATCATCGGCACCGTCGCCGGCCCCGATCCGTACCCGCGCATGGTGCGCGATTTCAACGCCGTGGTCGGCCGCGAGGCGCGCGCGCAGATGCTGGAGCAATACGGGCGGTTGCCCGATGCGATCACCGCCTGCGTCGGCGGCGGCAGCAATGCGATCGGCATTTTCCACGCGTTCCTCAATGATGCGGACGTGCGCCTGGTCGGCGCGGAAGCGGCCGGCGACGGCATCGAAACCGGTCGCCACGCCGCGTCGATCGCGGCGGGACGTCCCGGCGTGTTGCACGGCAACCGCACCTACGTGATCTGCGACGACGATGGCCAGATCATCGAGACGCATTCGATTTCCGCCGGCCTGGATTATCCCGGCGTCGGCCCGGAGCACGCGTTCCTGAAGGACAGTGGTCGCGCCGATTACGTCGGCATCACCGATGCCGAGGCGCTGGAAGCCTTCCACAGATTGACCCGCACCGAAGGCATCCTGCCGGCGCTGGAATCCAGCCATGCGGTCGCGCAGGCGATCAAGCTGGCGCGCGAATTGCCGAAGGACAAGCTGGTGCTGTGCAACCTGTCCGGTCGCGGCGACAAGGATGTGCACACGATTGCCGCGCGCGAGGGGATCGAACTGTGAGCCAGTCCTTCAACAAGCGTTTCACCGAAAAGTTCGCGATGCTGAAAGTGGCAAGGCGCAAGGCGCTGGTGCCGTTCGTCACCGCCGGCGATCCGTCGCTCGAAGCGACCGTGCCGGTGTTGCACGCGCTGGTCGAAGCCGGCGCCGACGTGATCGAACTCGGCGTGCCGTTCTCCGACCCGATGGCCGATGGCCCGACGATTCAGCGCAGCAGCGAACGCGCGCTCGAACGCGGCGCGGGCCTGCGTTACGTGCTCGATGCAGTGGGCGAATTCCGCACCCGGGACAATGCCACGCCGATCGTGCTGATGGGCTACCTCAATCCGGTCGAAATCCACGGCAGCGAGCGTTTCGCCCAGGAAGCCGCGGCGGCGGGCGTCGATGGCTTGTTGCTGGTCGACCTGCCGCCGGAAGAAGCCGCCGAATCGCGCGCGATCTTCAACGCGCACGGCATCGACCTGATCGTGCTGGCGTCGCCAACCACGACCGACGAACGCTTGTCGCTGATTTGCGAGGAGGCGCAAGGCTATCTGTATTACGTCAGCTTCGCCGGGGTGACCGGCGCCAGCGAGCGGCTCGACACGTCGGCGGCGGGCAAGCGCCTGGCGCTGATCCGCGCACAAGGCAAGGCGCCGGTCGTGGCCGGCTTCGGCATCAAGGATGCGGCCAGCGCCAGGGCGATGGCGCAGGATGCCGATGGTGTGGTGGTCGGCAGCGCGCTGGTCGAAGTGTTGGCGCTAGCGAGCGATCCGGTGGCGGCAGCGAAGCGGTTTCTCGCGCCCCTGCGAGAGGCGCTGGATGCGTGAGGCTGCATTGCCGCGCAATCCGGGCATCGATGCATTGCGCGGCATTTCCATCGTATTCGTGCTGTTGCACCACCTGGCCTTGCGCATCCCGTTGCGCGATACCGCGTTGGGGGATTTCCTGCCGCGGCGCGTGCTGAATGCGCTCAGCTACAACGGCTACGAAGCGGTGTTCGTGTTCTTCGTCGTCTCCGGGTTCTTGATTGCATCGCATTCGCTGCGGCGTTGGGGCGAGTTGCGCAACATCGACCTGCGCGCTTTCTACGCAAGGCGTGCTGCGCGCATCCTGCCGTGCCTGTTGCTGCTGCTTGCGGTGCTGTCCGCGCTGCATCTGCTTGGCGTGCCGAATTACGTCATCGATCGCGATGGCCAGTCGCTGCACGGCGCGTTGTTTTCCGCGCTAGGCCTGTACTTGAACTGGTACGAGGGCCATATCGATTGGCTGCCCGGTGGCTGGGACGTGCTGTGGTCGTTGTCGATCGAAGAAGCGTTCTATCTGGGCTTTCCGCTGGTATGCCTGCTGGTGCGCAGGCGCGGCGTGCTGATGGTCTTGCTCGGCGTGTTCGCGCTGACCTTGCCGGCTTCGCGCGCGGCGTTGGCGGGCAATGAAATCTGGCAGGAAAAAGCCTATCTGCCAGGCATGGCCGCGATTGCCGCCGGCGTTTTGACGGCATTGCTGGTCGTGGATTGGAAGGCGCCAGCGCGCACGGCATGGCTGCTGCGTTTCGCCGGCGGCGCGGGTTTGTTGGCGGTGCCGCTGTACGGGCGCGAGTTGTGGGCTTCGTTCGGCAACGGCTACATGTTGGTGCTGACCGGTTCAACCGCGATGCTGCTGGCTGGATTGCAGGCGCAGGCCGGTGCACCGATGCGCGGCCTGCGCTGGCTGCGCGGCTTCGGCCGGTTGAGCTACGAAATCTATCTGAGCCACATGTTCGTGGTGTTCGCATTGGTCGGGTCGTACAAACATGCAGGCAGCGATCTCCGCACCGGCTTCTGGTGGTACTTGCCGCTGCTGGCCTTGTGCGGGTTGCTGGGGTGGCTGGCGGCGCGTTGTTTCTCCGGACCTTGCGAGCGTACATTGCGTCAACGCTGGCTGCCGGACTGAGCTGTCCGCATACCGCCCCGCACGGTGGAACCGCGATGCCTGCCGCCGCCATCGGCGCGCCGGCTTGCTAGAATCCACGCCTTCGCCAGCCTTGCGCCGGCGCATTGAACGAGAACGACGATGAGCAACTGGATCAGCAAGTTGATGCCGTCCGGCATCCGCACCGAAGCCAAGGGCGACGTGCCGAAGCAGCGCAGCGTGCCCGAAGGTCTGTGGAAGATGTGCGACGGCTGCGGCGAAATGCTGTACGCGCCGGAGCTGACCGAGAACCTCGAAGTCTGCCCGAAGTGCGGCCACCACAATCCGATCCGCGCGCGCGCGCGCCTGGCCGCGCTGTTCGACGAGGGCCAACTGGAAGAAATCGGCGGCGACCTCGGTCCGACCGACGTGCTCCACTTCAAGGACCAGAAGAAGTATTCGGACCGCATCAAGGCCGCGCAGAAGAGCGCCGGCGAGCGCGACGCCTTCGTCACCTTGCGTGGCAGGATGAAGGGCCGCGACCTCGTCGCCGGCGCGTTCGACTTCGCCTACATGGGCGGCTCGATGGGTTCGGTGGTCGGCGAGCGTTTCTCGCTCGGCGCGGAAAAGGCGCTGGAAATCGGCTCGCCGTTCGTCAGCTTCGCCTCCTCCGGCGGCGCGCGCATGCAAGAAAGCTTGTTCTCGCTGATGCAGATGGCCAAGACCTCGGCGGCGCTGGGCAAGCTGCGCGCGGCGGGCTTGCCCTACGTTTCGGTGCTGACCCATCCGACCACCGGCGGCGTCTCGGCTTCGTTCGCGATGCTCGGCGACATCAACATCGCCGAGCCGGGCGCGCTGATCGGTTTTGCCGGTCCGCGCGTGATCGAGCAGACCGTGCGCGAGAAATTGCCGGAAGGCTTCCAGCGTTCCGAGTTCCTGCTCGAACACGGCGCGATCGACCAGATCTGCGACCGCCGCCAGTTGCGTGACCGCCTCGCCGAATTGTTCGCGCTGATGCTCAAGCAGCCGAAGCACGCGGCCGCGTAATGGCTTTTCCCCTCTCCCCTTGTGGGAGAGGGTGCCCGCAGGGCGGGAGAGGGAGGGCTGCGGCTGCGGTATCCTATGCAACCTGTTTCCCTCTCACCCCGACCCTCTTTCCCGCCAGCGGGTAAGAGGGGGAGTCGCCCCGAATGAGCAGAAAATACTTCGGCACCGACGGCATCCGTGGCCGTGTCGGCGTCGCGCCGATTTCCGCAGATTTCATCCTGCGCCTGGGCAATGCCTACGGCCAGTCGTTGTTCGCCGCGGCCAAGGCGCGCGCGGCCGAAACCGGCACGCTGCGCCGCCCGCAGGTGATCATCGGCAAGGACACGCGCATCTCCAACTACATGTTCGAGGCCGCGCTCGAAGCCGGCCTGGTCGCCGCCGGCGTGGACGTGCAACTGATGGGGCCGATGCCGACGCCGGCGGTGTCGCATCTCACCCGCGCGTTGCGCGCCGATGGCGGCATCGTGATTTCCGCCTCGCACAATCCGCATTACGACAACGGCATCAAGTTCTTCAGCAGCGAAGGCGAGAAGCTCGACGATGCCACCGAGCTGGCGATCGAAGCGACGCTGGAAAATCCCTTCATCACCGTCGAATCCGAACATCTCGGCAAGGCCGTGCGCACCCGCGACGCGGTCGGCCGCTACGTCGAAGCGGCGAAGGGCACGGTGCCGCGTCGTTTCGATTTGCACGGCATGCGGCTCATCATCGATTGCGCCAATGGCGCGACGTACCAGGTCGCGCCGATCGTGCTGCGCGAGCTCGGCGCGAAGGTCGAGGTGGTCGGCGACAAGCCGAACGGCCTCAACATCAACGACGGCGTCGGCTCGACGTACCCGGAGTTCCTGGCCAAGCGCGTCGTCGAAAGCGGCGCGGATCTGGGCATCGCCTTCGATGGCGACGGCGACCGCGTGCAACTGGTCGACAAGGACGGGCGCATCGTCGACGGCGATGGCGTGCTCTACATCCTCGCGACCGACTGGCAGCGCAGCGGGCGCCTGCGCGGCGCGGTGGTCGGCACGCTGATGAGCAATTACGGCCTGGAAAAAGCGCTGGGCGAGCACGGCATCGGCTTCGTGCGCACCAACGTCGGCGACCGCTACGTGCACCAGTCGCTGGTCGAGAACCACGGTGTGCTCGGCGGCGAAGCTTCCGGCCATATCCTTTGCCTGGATCGTGTTTCCACCGGCGACGGCATCGTCTCCGCGCTGCAGGTGCTGGAAGTATTGCGTCGCACCGGCAAGTCGCTTTCGCAGGCGCTCGAAGGCCTGACCATGCTGCCGCAGAAGACCGTCAACGTGCGTTTGAGCGGCAACGCGAAGGCGGTGGTCGAAGCCGCTGGCGTCAAGGCCGCGCTTGCCGCCGCGCAGAAGAATGTCGAAGGCCACGGCCGCGCGTTCCTGCGCCCGTCCGGCACCGAGCCGGTGGTGCGCGTCACCGTCGAGGCCGACAGCGACGCGCTGATGCACTCCACGCTCGACGCGCTTTCCACTGCGGTGAAGGCGGCGGCCTGAAAAAGAACAGAACGAGGAAATCCACATGACTGCACGCATTCCCACTTTCGACATCACCCGCTACGACGACGACCGCGAAGCCTTCGTCGCCGAACTCGGCGCGGCCTACCGCGAATGGGGCTTCGCCGGCATCCGCAACCACGGCATTCCGCAGCCGTTGATCGATGACGCCTACGCGGCGTTCAAGGAATTCTTCGCGTTGCCGGAGGATGTGAAGAAGCAATACATCCTGACCGGCAGCGGCGGTGCGCGCGGCTACACCGCGTTTGGCGTGGAAACGGCGAAGGACTCCCAACATTTCGACCTCAAGGAGTTCTGGCACATCGGCCGCGAAATTCCCGATGGTTCCAAGTACCGGGAATTCATGCCGGCGAACCTGTGGCCGGCGGAGGTGCCGGAATTCAAGGCGCGGGGTTATGCGCTGTACGAGGCGCTGGACCAGCTCGGTTCGCGCGTGCTTTCCGCGTTGGCGCTGCACATCGGCTTGCCGGAGAACTTTTTCGCCGACAAGACCGACTTCGGCAATTCGATCCTGCGCCCGATCCACTATCCGCCGATCACCGCCGACGACATCCCGAACGTGCGCGCCGGCGCGCATGGCGACATCAACTTCATCACCCTGCTGGTCGGCGCGAGTTCCGCCGGGCTTGAAGTGAAGTCGCGCGCAGGCGAGTGGGTGCCGTTCACTTCGGATGCGGACACCATCGTGGTCAACATCGGCGACATGCTCGAACGCCTGACCAACCACGTGTATCCCTCGACGATCCATCGCGTGGTGAATCCGCCCGGCGAACTGGCGCGCAAGCCGCGCTACTCGGTGCCGTTCTTCCTGCACCCGAACCCGGATTTCCTGATCGACGTGCTGCCTTCGACGATCACGCCGGACAACCCCAAGCGCTATCCCGAACCGATCACCGCGCAGGGCTTCCTCGAGCAGCGCTTGCGCGAGATCAAGTTGAAGTAAGAAAAAGGCCGCAAATTGCGGCCTTTTTCTTGTGCATCACACCTTGCGAAATTTCCTCGAGTTGCGGCCCATCACCGCGAGCAGCAGCGATTCGGGCAGCAGCTTGGTCAGCCAGTAAACCGCCTTGTATTGCCAGCCGGGAACGCTGAGCACTTGCCCGCGTTCTGCGGCATCGATCCCGGCGCGCGCCACCGCATCGGCTTGCAGCCAGATCAGCTTCGGCAGCTTGTCCATCATGCCGCGGGTGCCGGTGACGTCGTGGAATTCCGACCGGGTGAAGCCGGGGCAGAGCGCGGTGACGTGCACGCCGTCGGCCTGGTATTCGAGGTGCAGCGATTCGCTCATCTTGACCATGTATGCCTTCACCGGCGCGTACAGCGTCTGCCCGTCAGCACCGGGCACGAGGCCGGCGACCGAGGCGACGTTGAGGATGCGGCCGTTGCCGGAGGCACGAATCTGCGGCAGCAGGCGATACGTCAGTTCGCTGACCGCGCCGATCATCACGTTGAGAAAAGCCTGATGCGTAGCCCAGTCGTTGACGAGGTAACGGCCCGGCACGCCGTAGCCGGCGTTGTTGACGAAGATGCGCACGGCTAGGCCGCGTCGCGCGATTTCGTCGACCAGTTGCTGCGGGACTTCGGTTTGCGCCAGATCCGCGGCGATCACTTCCACCGGCACTTGCGCGCGCAATTCGGCGGCGAGCGTTTCGAGGCGGTTGATGCGGCGCGCGGTCAGGATCAGCGGCACGCCGCGGCGCGCGTATTCACGGGCGATTTCTGCGCCGATGCCACTGGACGCGCCGGTGACGAGGGCGTATTCGTGGCGGGAAGGGGCGACCAAGGTCGAGGTCATCGGGTATCCTTGCATGTTTCAACTGGAATGGGATTGGTATGCGCCGGAAGATCGTGGCCGGGAACTGGAAATTGCACGGCAGCCGCGCCTTCGCCACCGGCCTGGTGGACGAACTGGTCGCAGCGCTGCCGCTGCCGGGCGTGGACGTGGTGATTCTGCCGCCAATGCCGTACCTCGGCGAACTGATCGAGGACTTCGAGGGCGTCGAACTGGGATTCGGCGCACAGGATGTCAGTGCGAACGAACGGGGCGCGTTCACCGGCGAGGTCGCCGCCTCGATGCTGGCCGACGTCGGTGCGAAGTACAGCCTGTGCGGCCACTCCGAGCGTCGCCAGTACTACCATGAAAGCAACGGGCTGGTGGCGCGGAAATTCCGCGCGACGAAGAATGCCGGCCTGGTGCCGATCCTCTGCGTCGGCGAGAACCTGCAGCAGCGCGAAGCCGGCCAGACCGAAAGCGTGATCGGCGCGCAGCTCGGTGCGGCATTGGAGCTATGCGGCGTGGCCGCGTTCGAGCATGCGATCGTCGCCTACGAACCGTCGTGGGCGATCGGCACCGGCCACACCGCGACACCGCGGCAGGCACAGGACGTGCACGCCTTCATCCGTGGCCAGATCGCGGCCAAGGATGCTAGAATCGCAAGCTCGCTGCCGATCCTGTATGGCGGCAGCGTGAAGCCGGACAACGCCGCGGCGTTGTTCGCCCAGCCGGACATCGATGGCGGCCTGATCGGCGGCGCATCCTTGGTCGCGGCGGATTTCCTTGCCATCGCCCGTGCGGCGGTGGCCTGATTGGTTCGAGAGAATTGCAAAGATGATGTGGCTCCTCAACGTGGTTTACGTGCTCATCGCCGTGGCGATCATCGTCCTCGTGCTGATGCAGCGCGGCGCCGGCGCGCAAGCCGGTTCCGGTTTCGGCGCGGGCGCGTCGGGCACGGTGTTCGGTGCGCGCGGCGCGTCCAACTTCCTGTCCAAGAGCACCAAGTGGCTGGCGGTGGCGTTCTTCGCGATCAGCCTGTTCATGGCGTGGACGGCCGCGCATGGCGTCAAGCCGCAGCAGGCCAACCTCGGCCTGATGTCGCAGGCGGCCGCTCCGGCGGTGCCGGCGGGTGAAGTGCCTGCGCAGCAGCCGTCGCAACCGGCGGCGCCGAACGTTCCGGCCGCCCCGCCTGCGCCGTCTGCCTCTTCCGCGGTGCCGGCGCCGGAAAAACAGGCCCCACAACCGTAACGAAGTCGCGTAAAATGCGCGGCCCCGCTTCGAGAAGCGGGACAAGTTTCAGCCCAGATGGCGGAATTGGTAGACGCACTACCTTGAGGTGGTAGCGACTTAGGTCGTGGGGGTTCGAGTCCCCCTTTGGGCACCAAGCAACAAGCGGAAAACCCGGCCGAAAAGCCGGGTTTTTTGTTGTCCGCGGGAAATGCCCGAGGGGCGCCCCCGCGTCGTTGCGCGCGTTTGGCGATCTCCGGCGCGGGGCAAATGCGAGCTCTTCTCAACCTTGCCTTGCGTCGGCAGGGAAATTGACGAAAAACATGTTTGCCGCGCTGCAAAACGTTTACTCGGCAGTTCAGCAAGCGCTACAATTTCCATGTTCACTGGACAGAGAATCGCTCCGTGCTGGCCAATTACCTGCCGACCCTGCTGTTCCTCCTCGTTGCCACCGGCATCGGCATCGCGCTGATCGTCATCGGCTCGCTTTCGGGCACGCGTCGCCCGAGCGCGGAAAAGCTCTCGCCATACGAGTGCGGCTTCGAGGCCTTCGAAGACGCGCGCATGAAGTTCGACGTGCGCTACTACCTGATCGCGATCCAGTTCATCGTGTTCGACCTGGAAATCATCTTCATCGTGCCGTGGACGCAGGTGTTCATGCAGATCGGCGCGCGTTCCCTGGTGACGATGGGCCTGTTCGTGGGCATGTTGTTCCTGGGCTTCATTTACGTCTGGAAGAAAGGTGCCCTCGAATGGGAGTGAT
>JAATFG010000104.1 GCA_015655355.1 Lysobacterales bacterium | reverse complement strand
TGCGCAAGTCCGTCCATGGCTGGTCGATGGTTTTCGCCTGCGCTTCCGGCATGGCGACGTTGATGCCGATGCCGATCACCGCGCTGGCCCGTCCACCACCGGCACTTTCGACCAGGATGCCGCCGAGCTTGCGCAAGCCGGCGCCGTCGATGACAACCAGGTCATTCGGCCACTTCAACCGCACCATGCCGAAACCCTGCGCACGCAACGCTTCGGCCACGGCGATGCCGGCTACCAGGCTCAAGCCGCCGAGCCTGGCCACGCTGCCATCAAAACGCCGCGCCAGCGACACGTACAGGTGCGCAGCCAGCGGCGACGACCACGCCTTGCCGCGACGCCCGCGCCCACCGGTCTGCTGTTCGGCGAAAAGCACCCGCGTGCCCTGGTCGGGAGCGCCATGGCGCAGCAGTTCGGTGTTGGTCGAATCGATGCTGCGCACCACGTCCAGCATGGCCAGTTCGGCGCGTGCGGCGGGCGCCAGCGCAACGCTCAATGCTTCCCCCTGCAACCATTCCGGCGCGGGATGCGAGGTGTCCTGCTCGTTCATTCGGGAATTATGCGCGATGCGGATTCGGCTTTACGATCATGAACCCGCCCCACATTCTGCACCGCACGAATCCGGGGACAAACTGGGGTACACTCGCGCGTGGTTCGCCGCTTGCGCAGGAATTTTCCGATGCTTCGCCGCCCGTTCGTCCGCTTCGCCCTTGCCCTCGCGATCATCTCGATCGCGGTGCCTGCGTTCGCGCTGGACAGCCGCGCGGCCGCACCCTGCGACGCCGCCACGACCGAGCCGGTCGCCGCTTGCGATACCCCGGCCACCGATACCACCGCGGTGCCGCATCCGGGCACCAGTCCGGCGCGCAGCAAGTACGTGCACGCGGCCACCTCGTCCGCCACCGGTGGCGGCAGCGACGGCGAGGACGGCGGCGTGGTCCACAACAGCGTGCGCAGCAGCAAGTGGCACAGCTACCTGCCGGGCATGTTCCGCTGAATTTCGCGTGCGTTCGCACACGTTTCCGCAAGCCCCCGCATTCCGATTCCATCGCAGCACCGCACGTCGGGTCGAACGCTGCATGAACATCACCTGCGTCAGTTGCAGCCTGCGTACACGCGGATGTGCCGCAGTTCGCATTCGCGCGCAAACATTGCAACGGGGTTCATTTCGCGTCAGTAGAGTTGCGGCGCACGGATTAACCGAATGCTTACAACCCGCAACACGCACCAAGGACACCCCATGAAGTACGCAAACAAGCTCGCTGCCGCTCTCGCCCTGGCCGCAGTCGCGCCGCTGGCCCATGCCGGCGACACCTTCATCGACGCCCGCATCGGCACCGCCAAGCTCAACGACACCGGCTACGACGATACCCGCACCGGCATGCAGGAACTGGCCGTCGGCCACCGTTGGGGCTTCGGCCCGGCCCACATCGGCTTCGAAGTCGGCGGCGGCAACATGGACGCGCTGAAGGACGACTATCAGTATGACGACGGCGATGAGCATTACCGCCTGAAGACGTCCTACGGCTTCGTCGGCGCCAACGGGCGCATCGACCTGCCCGCATCGCCGATCTACTTCACCGGCCGCCTCGGCTACATGGGTTACGAGCAGCGCGAGAAGTACCGCTACACCGATTACACCGACAACAGCTACGGCGGCTGGCACGACCACAACGATGGCGGCGGCGTGTACTACGGCGTCGGCGTGGGCTGGACCATCCTGCCGACCTTCAGCGTCAACCTGAACTACACCGGCCTGAGCTACGCCGCCGAATACTGCGACGACTACGACTGCCGCTGGGGCGACACCAAGACCGCCCACGCCGTCACCGTCGGCGCCGAATTCCGCTTCTGACGGAACTTCGCGTGAAAAGGAAAAAGCCGGGAAATCCCGGCTTTTTTCGTATCGTCGATCTTTCGGAAGCAGCGCTCAACGCGCTTCGATCGCGGCGATCGCCTGCGGCCATTGCGCCGCGCTTTGCACCGATGACACCTGCGCTTCGTCGCCGACAAGTTCGTGCTCGGCTTCGTGCGCCCAGGTCACGTGGTACGGCACGTGCACGCCCCAGCCGCCGAGCGCGACCACCGGCGCGACGTCCGAACGCAGCGAATTGCCGATCATCGCGAACCGCGCCGGCGCAACGTCGAGTTCGCGCAGCACGCGCGCATAGGTTCGCGGGTCTTTCTCGGAAACGATCTCGATGCGCTGGAACAGGTCCGCGAGCCCGGACTGCTCGATCTTCGCTTCCTGGTGGAACAGGTCGCCCTTGGTGATCAACACGACGCGATGCGTGGCCGCGATCGCGGCGACCGCCTCGCGCACGCCGTCGAGCACTTCGACCGGATGCCGCAGCACGCTGCGGCCGATCTCGACGATGCGGTGGATGTCGCGCGCGGAAATCCTCGCGTCGGTCAGTTCCACCGCCGCTTCGATCATCGACAACGCCATGCCCTTGGCGCCGTAGCCGAAGGTTTTCAGGTTGCGCCGTTCGACGTCGAGCAGGTGCCGCCGGGTGCGCGCATCCAGTTCTACATAGCCGCCGACGATGGCCTCGAATCCGGCTTCGGCGACGCGGAAGAAATCCTCGCTGCGCCACAGGGTATCGTCGCCATCGAAGCCGACCCAGTCGAGTTTCCGCGCCACCTCAGCCGCCCCGCGCTTCTTCGTCGATCCACAGCGACTTGAACTTGCCGTGCTTTCCCATCCAGCATGCGACCACACCGCACAGCGCGCCGATCAACTCCAGCGTCACCCGCGTGCCGAGGCTGTCCGGATCGTGGATCGTGGCGAGCACGAGACGCACGCTGTTCGGCGATTGCATCTTGGTCTGTACCGCACTGAGGTAGAACAGGTTCCAGCTATCCAGGCTGGCGCTGCACAGGACCGCGAACACGCAGGCCCAGCCGATGATCGTGCCGGCATGCAGGCCGAAACGCTTGCCCAGCCATTCCCCCAGCAGCAGGAACAGCGCGCCGATCAGGAAGGCGATCAAGCCGGCTTCGACCGCACCGAGGAAACCGAAACTCAAGGGCAAATTCATCTGCGTGCTGCTCGTCGGAATGTGGCGGGAATCATTGCACCGTGGCGCCTGGTGCCGCCGGATGCTGCGCGGCGAGCTGCTTCATTCGCCACCACAGGCCGTAGCTGTAGACCAGTGCATAGGCGATCAGCGCCGCCGCCAATGCCAACGTCAGCGGACTGGCCTGCTGCATCGTCTGCTGGGTGCCGCCGGTGAACGCGCCGGTGTAGCCGCGCCAGACCAGGCGCCCGATCAGCAGCAGGCTCATGCCCGCGCCGATCCACGGATTGGGCGTGTACGAACCGACGCCATCGATCCATTCGGCATGGGTGTGGTACAGGCCAAGCCAGCCGATGCCGACCCCGATCAGCGCGCCGACCAGCATGCCCAGCCATACGTGCGGCATGAAAAACGCGGCAACGGCCAGCAGCACGGCGATGACCGACACCAGCACCATGCGGAAAACCGTGCGCCCGGCGTGATACGGCTGGCGGCCGAAATGGCGGCGGATGCGCCGGTAGTACATCCAGGCGATCACGGCGAACATCGCCAGCGTGCCCGGATGGGTGACGAGGTTGCGGATCTCGGCCATGGCCCTTCCCCTGCGCGAAAGCGGCCACTTTACCGATTATGCGCCGGCGCCGCAGGTGCCTGTGGTCATTCCGACCGGTTCACGCCGCCGCGCTGGCACGCAGCGCGCGGCGCTTGCGCACCGCCGCGGCCATGCGCCGCAGCACCTGCACCGACGGCTCCCACGCCAGGCAGCCATCGGTGATGCTCTGCCCGTACACCAGCGGCGCGCCCGGCACGTGATCCTGACGCCCGCCAACCAGATGGCTTTCGACCATCGTGCCGACGATGCGGGTTTCACCGGCTTCGATCTGCGCACAGACCGCTTCGATCACCGCCGGCTGGTTGTCCGGATTCTTGCCCGAATTGGCGTGCGAGGCATCGATCATGATCCGTGCCGGCAGCCCGGATTTTTCCAGCGCTTCGCTCGTCGCCTGCACGCTGGCCGCATCGAAGTTCGGCACCTTGCCGCCGCGCAGGATCACGTGGCAATCCTCGTTGCCGGTGGTGGCCGCGATCGCCGTGCGCCCGTCCTTGGTCACGGCCAGGAAATGGTGCGGGTGCGACGCCGCGCCGACCGCGTCGGCGGCGATCCTGATGTTGCCGTCGGTGCCGTTCTTGAACCCGACCGGACAACTGAGGCCGGAAGCCAGTTCGCGGTGCACCTGCGATTCGGTGGTACGCGCGCCGATCGCGCCCCACGCGACCAGGTCGGCGATGTATTGCGGCGAGATCATGTCGAGGAATTCGACGCCGGCGGGCAGGCCCATGCGGTTCACCTCGCGCAGCAGGCGGCGGCCGACGCGCAGGCCCTTGTTGATGTCGAAACTGCCGTCGAGGTTGGGATCGTTGATCAATCCCTTCCAGCCGACCGTGGTGCGCGGCTTCTCGAAATAGACGCGCATGACGATCTCCAGCGCATCGCCCAGTTCGTCGCGCAGCGGCTTCAGGCGCGCGGCGTATTCCAGCGCGGCATCGATGTCGTGGATCGAGCACGGGCCGATGATCACCGCGAGGCGATCGTCCTGGCCGTGGAGGATGGCGTGCATGGCCTTGCGCGACGCGGCCACGGTCGTGGAAGCGGCTTCGTCGCAAGGCAATTCGCCCAGCAATTGCGCCGGCGTGGTCAGCGGCTGGATGGCGCGGATGCGCAGGTCGTCGGTCAGTGGGGACATCGGGGCAATCTCTCGTGGGGCGATGATTTCGGGTTCAAGGAAAATTCCGGGCATGAAAAAAGCCGCTGGTTTCCCGGCGGCTTCAGTCAGTAAGTGCTGGCTTGCATTTTCATGCAGGACACGAACCTTCCGCCGCCGCTGGCTTCGGATAGGAGCGCCAAAAGTAATAGCTGCGGGCGAAGTTCGTGTTCATTGGTTGCCTTGATAGCACGGACGCGCGCGTCGTCGCAAATGTTTTATTTGCAAAAGAAGCCGGCCGCGCGGATCGGCTGACAAAAAGAAACCCCGCCGAAGCGGGGTTTCCAGTTTCACGCAAAGCGGCCAAGGAACGGCTCAGAAATCCATGCCGCCCATGCCACCCATGCCGCCCGGCGGCATCGCCGGCTCGTCCTTCTTCGGCGCTTCGGCCACCATCGCTTCGGTGGTGATCATCAGGCCGGCGATCGACGAGGCGTTGACCAGCGCGGTGCGGGTCACCTTGGTCGGGTCGAGGATGCCGAACTCGATCATGTCGCCGAACTGGCCGTTGGCGGCGTTGTAGCCGTAGTTGCCGGTGCCGGACTTGACCTGGTTGACCACGACCGACGGCTCTTCGCCGGCGTTGGCGACGATTTCACGCAGCGGCGCTTCCATCGCGCGCAACGCGATTTCGATGCCGTGGTTCTGGTCTTCGTTGGCGCCCTTCAGGCCTTCGATCGCCGCCTTGGCGCGGATCAGCGCAACGCCACCGCCCGGGACCACGCCTTCTTCAACGGCCGCACGGGTCGCGTGCAGGGCATCTTCGACGCGCGCCTTCTTTTCCTTCATTTCCACTTCGGTCGCGGCGCCGACCTTGATCACCGCCACGCCGCCGGCCAGCTTGGCCACGCGTTCCTGCAGCTTCTCGCGGTCGTAGTCCGAAGAGGTCTCTTCGATCTGCGCCTTGATTTGCTTGATGCGCGACTCGATCAGGCCGGTTTCGCCGGCACCGTCGATGATCGTGGTGTTTTCCTTCGACACCTGGATCTTCTTGGCACGGCCGAGGTCGGTCAGCGCCGCCTTCTCGAGGGTCAGGCCGACTTCTTCCGACACCACGGTGCCGCCGGTCAGCACGGCGATGTCTTCGAGGATGGCCTTGCGGCG
>JAATFG010000130.1 GCA_015655355.1 Lysobacterales bacterium | reverse complement strand
GTGTCGCGATCTCCGACAGGTACACCGACACGCCGCCCAGCTCCACGCCGGCGGAAAAGCCTTGCAGCAACCGTCCGCAAAGCACCAGTAGCGGCGCCAGCGCACCGATCGTCGCGTAGCCCGGCACCGCCGCCACCAGCAGCGTGCCGGCAGCCATCATCGTCAGCGTGAGGATCAGCCCTTTGCGACGGCCGTGATGGTCGATGTACGCGCCGAGCACGATCGCACCGATCGGCCGCATCACAAACCCGGCGGCGAACGTGAGCAAGGTCAGCAGCAGCGATGCGTAGGCGTTGTGGCTGGGGAAATACGTGCGCGCGATGGCCGAGGCGTAGTAGCCGTAGACCATGAAGTCGTACATCTCGAGGAAGTTGCCGCTGACCACGCGGAACACCGCCTTGATATTCTGCGCGCGTGTCACTCGGCCCGGTGCTCCAGTGCCAGGTAGTCCTCGCTCTGCATCTCGATCAGCCGCGATTCGGTACGGCCGAATTCGGCGCGCAGGCGTTCGCCGTCGTAGAGCTCGGTGATCGGCGCGGCGGCGGACAGCACCAGCTTCACGCGGCGGTCGTAGAACTCGTCCACCAATTGCACGAAGCGCTTTGCTGCGTCCTCGCTGTAGATGGTGAACTGCGGCACGTTGGCGACGATGATCGCCGGGCCGGCCTTGGCCAGCGCGATGTAGTCGGCGACCGCGCGCGGACCTTCGCACAGCGCCGCGAAGTCGAACCAGAGGATGTTGTCGGCACGCTTGCGGAAGGCGATGTCGCGGCCGTTGATCTGCAGGCTCCCGTCCTGCTCCACCGTGCCGCTGGCCTGGCTGGCGAAGATGCGCTCCAGCGCGCGATGTGCTTCGGCACCCGGCGGCGTCAGGTACACCGGTGCCTGCGCCAGCGCGCGCAGGCGCCAGTCGTGCGGCGAGGCCATCTCGACCACGTGGCAGTGTTTCTCGATCAGCGCGATCGCAGGCAGGAATCGCGTGCGCTGCAGGCCGTCCTTGTAGAGATTGGCCGGCGCGGTGTTGGAGGTGGTGACCAGGGTCACGCCGCGCTCGAACAGCGCACCGAGCAGGCCGGACAGGATCATCGCGTCGCCGATGTCGTTGACCAGGAACTCGTCCAGGCACAGCACGCGGCAACGCGCCGCCAGCCTCGCGGCCACCTCGACCAGTGGATTCTGGCGTTCGCCCAGCGCGCGCAGGCTTTCGTGCACTTCGCCCATGAAGCGGTGGTAGTGCCGGCGCAGCGCGACGCCCTGCGGCAGGCTGGCCACGAACAGGTCCATCAGGAACGTCTTGCCGCGACCGACGCTGCCCCACAGGTACAACCCCGGCACCGCGGCGGCCGGCTCGCTGCCGAGCAACGATTTCAGCCGCCCGAACAATCCGCCGCTGCTGTCCGGTGGGGTGCTCAAAGCGGCGTGCATGCGATCGAATTCGGGCAGGGTCGCCTGCTGCGCGGGGTCGGATTCCCAGCGATGCGCGGCGATGCCTTCCTGGTAACGCGCGCTGGGTGCGGGGGATAAGGTTTCGGTCATTCGATGATGGACGGCTGGATGCTCAGGGCATCATGTCGGTGGGGAAGGGTGGCATCGGCCGGCCGTGTTAGTCGCGGACCGGTTTTGGAGCCCGTGCCGGTCTGTGACCGCGTCGGCGTCGTGGCGCACGCCCAGTCACTTCCTGGCCGGCGGCAGCCAGCCTTGCACGGCATGCTTGATCGCCCCGCGCAGGTCCATCAGCCGGCGATGGAAGAAGTGGCTGGTCTCGGGCATGCGCACCAGTTCGGGTGGGTGTTCCAGCGTCTCGATCCAGTCGAATACGGCGTGCGGATCGACCACCTCGTCCTCCTCACCCTGCACGACCAGCCACGGAAAGGTCGGCAACTCGATCTGCTCGAACGGCCAGCGGCCCACCGGCGGCGCGATGCTGATCAAGGCATCGGCATGCAGGCGCACCGCATTGACCAGGCTCACATAGCTGCCGAACGAGAAGCCGGCCAGCCACAGCGCATCCTGTGGGCGTACGCGCCGGACCCAGGCGACCACGGCGGCGAGATCGGCGCTTTCGCCGATGCCCTTGTCGTAAGTGCCTTCCGAATGGCCCGCTGCGCGGAAGTTGAAACGCACGGTGTCCAGTCCTGACTCGCGCAGCGCGCGCTCCACCATCGTCACCACTTTGTTGTGCATGGTGCCGCCCTCGGTGGTGAGCGGATGGCAGATCACGGCCACGCCATGCCGCGCGTGTTCTGGTTCGGCGACGTCGCTGATCGTTTCCAGCTTGCCGGCCGGGCCGGCGAGCATGAAACTGGCGGTCACCTCTGGAAAGCTGTCGGGTTCGGCAGGGAGCATGGTGGGATCCATGCATACGATGATAACCGCCACCCGTGCCAGACGTGCGCGACCGACTGGCGGCTTGCGGCGGTGAACCACCTCGCGCACGCCTTGCTCGCCGGCGACGACGAATGGCTCAAGCTCGGCAGCGTGATGGGCGACTTCGTG
>JAATFG010000095.1 GCA_015655355.1 Lysobacterales bacterium | reverse complement strand
GAGCGGTAGTTCTGTTCCAGCTTGATGGTTTTTGCGCCGGGGAAATCGCGCAGGAACTGTTGCACGTTCTCCACCTTGGCGCCGCGCCAGCCGTAGATCGCCTGGTCGTCGTCGCCGACCACGAACACCTGCCCGGTGCTGCCGGCGAGCACGCGGATCCACGCGTACTGCAGCGTGTTGGTGTCCTGGAATTCGTCGATCAGCAGGTAGCGCCAGCGCTGCTGGTAGTGCTCCAGTACCGCCGGATTCTTCAACCACAGCTCGTGCGCACGCAGCAGCAGCTCGGCAAAGTCGACCAGGCCGGCGCGACGGCAGGCGTCCTCGTACGCCTGGTAGATCTGCACGAAGGTGCGCGTCACGGGATGGTTGCCGTGTTCGATGCCGTCGGGACGCTTGCCTTCGTCCTTCCAGTTGTTGATCTGCCAGCTGGCCTGGCGCGGCGGGAATTTCGCGTCGTCCAGGCCGAGCCCGGCGATCACGCGCTTGACCAGGCGCAGCTGATCGTCGGCGTCGAGGATCTGGAAGGTTTCCGGCAGGCCGGCCTCGCGCCAGTGCCGGCGCAGCAGGCGATGCGCGATGCCATGGAAGGTGCCGACGGTGAGGCCCTGGAGACCGCCGGGAATCAGCGCGTCCAGCCGCGCGCGCATTTCGCCGGCGGCCTTGTTGGTGAAGGTGACCGACAGGATCGCCCACGGCGGCACCCGTTCGGCCTGGGTCAGCCAGCCGATGCGGTGGGTGAGGACACGGGTCTTGCCGGAGCCGGCGCCGGCCAGCACCAGATAGTGGCCGGGCGGTGCGCAGACCGCTTCGCGTTGTGCGTCGTTGAGCGGATCGATCAGGTAGGAGACATCCATCCGCTCCATTGTAACGGGCGCGCACTAAAAACCGCCGTATGGACGGTTTTTATCGAGTGAGTTGCCGGGAAAGCGGTACCTGGCGCGATGCGGTTCAGCGCTTCTTGCTGGCGATGCCACCCACCACGAGCAGACCGCCGATCACGATGCCGGCGATGCCCAGCCACTGCGGCACGGCCTTGTCGTGCGTGGCCTCGATCTTGGCCGGGCCGAGTTGCGCCACGGTATCGGTTTTCCGATAGCTGCCGTTGCCGGCGGTGACCCAGATGCCGGCGGCCAGCAAGATGATGCCTGCGATGATCAGTCCTGCGCGCATGGTGTTCCCCTCGTCGGATGTGCGGCGAGTATGCGGGGCGCGGATGTGTAGAAACGGTACAGACGGGCGGATCGCGGGCAAAAAAAGACCCCGAAGGTTAGGGGGAACCTTCGGGGCCGGGGACGCGAAGACCCAGGGGAGAGGTTCGCGTCCGGTTGGCGGTTCAGGGAGGTGAGCCAGCCATGGATGCCGTTGCGTGCATCCGAAGACTTTGAACACGGATCGGCGGGAAAGTTGCAGGTTCCGTAAAAAAAATTTAGGGCCGATTCATTTCATGAAGCCTTAACGTCGTCGCGGGATCTCGCGGACTCAATGCGCTTCGTCCCAGTTGTCGCCCACACCCGCATCGACCAGCAGCGGTACCGCGAGTTCCGCCGCGCCGGACATGCGTTCGATCACTGCCGCGCGTACTTCATCCACGGCGTCGGCACGCACCTCGAACACCAGTTCGTCGTGTACCTGCATCAGCATGGTGGCGTCGGTGCGGTCCTGCAGCCAGCCCGCCACCGCGATCATCGCGCGCTTGATGATGTCAGCGGCGCTGCCCTGCATCGGCGCATTCACGGCGGCGCGTTCGGCGCCCTGGCGCAGGCCCTGGTTGCGCGAGGTGAGGTTGTCCAGATACAGCCGGCGGCCGAAGATCGTTTCGACGTAGCCGTCGCGGTGGGCCTGCTCGCGGGTGGCGTCCATGTAATTCCGTACACCCGGATAGCGCGAGAAATAACGCGCCATGTAATCGCTGGCTTCGCCGCGATCCACGCCGAGCTGGCGCGCCAGGCCGAACGCGCTCATGACATACATCAGGCCGAAGTTGATCGCCTTGGCGGCACGGCGTTGGTTGGTGCTGACATCGTCCGGTGCCAGCCCGAACACTTCCGCCGCGGTGGCGCGATGCACGTCGCCGCCTTCGCGGAACGCGCGCAGCAGGCCTTCGTCGCCGGACAGGTGCGCCATGATGCGCAGCTCGATCTGCGAATAATCCGCCGCCAGCACCTTCCAGCCCGGCGGCGCGATAAATGCCTGGCGGATGCGCCGGCCTTCCTCGGTGCGCACCGGGATGTTCTGCAGGTTGGGGTCGGACGACGAGATGCGCCCGGTCGCCACCGCGCCCTGGTGGTAGCTGGTATGCACGCGGCCAGTGCGCGGGTTGACGATGCTCGACAGCTTGTCGGTATAGGTGGAGCGCAGCTTGGCCAGCCCGCGATAATCGAGGATCAGCCGCGGCAGCTCGTGCGTGTCGGCAATCGCCTCCAGCGCTTCCTCGTTG
>JAATFG010000054.1 GCA_015655355.1 Lysobacterales bacterium | reverse complement strand
GCCGACGAACACGCCCAGCGCGTAGCCGGATATCAGCAGGCCGGCGGCGGCGATGCTGACGTGCAGGTCGGCGGCGACCTGCATCAGCAGGCCCATGATCACGAATTCGGTGGTGCCGATGCCGAAGGCGCCGGCGGTCAGCGCGTACACGGCGACGGGCATGCGCCGTGGCGCAGGCGAGGAAGCGTTCATCGAAAATTCCGGGGGGAGGAAAACACGCCCAGCTTCCCCCTTTCCGCAGCAATGAAAAACGCAGAAGATGGGGAATCACTTTCAAGGAAACATTGAGAATGGACCGGCTCGGCGATCTCGACCTGTTCCTGCGCGTGCTCGACCAAGGCTCGATCAGCGCCGCCGCGCGCAGCCTGGACCTGTCGGTGGCGGTAGCCAGCCAGCGCCTGCAACGGCTCGAACGCGAGCTCGGCCTGCGCCTGTTCCATCGCACCACGCGACGCCTGCATCCGACCCCGGAAGGCCTGGCCCTGGCCCAGCGCGGACGTCCGCTGGTGCAGGAGCTGGAAGCGCTCGGCGCCGACCTGCGTGAATCCGCCGGCGAAGTGGCCGGCAGCTTGCGCGTGACCTTGTCGGCGACCTTCGGCCGCCAGTACGTGTCGCCGCTGCTGCCGGAATTCATGGCGTTGCATCCGAAGCTGGGCCTGAGCGTGCACCTGAGTGACCACTACGTCGATCTGGTCAGCACCGGCTTCGACCTGGCCATCCGCATCGGCGCGCTGGAGGATTCCGGCCTGGTCGCGCGGCGCATCGCCTCGAACCGGCGCGTGGTCTGCGCCTCGCCCGATTACCTCGCGCGACGCGGCGAACCGCACACGCCGGCCGAACTGGCGATGCACGCCTGCCTGGTGCTTTCCGGCCGCGACGGCCGCCAGGACGTGTGGCGCTTCACCGACAAGGACGGCAACGAAACCGCGGTCAAGGTCGATGGCCGCTTCGACAGCAATCTCGGCGATTTCGTCCGCGACGCCGCGCTGGCCGGGCAGGGCATCGCGATCTTCTCGTACTGGCACATCGCCGAAGACCTGCGCGCCGGCCGCCTGCGCCTGCTGCTGCCGGATTACCGCCTGCCGACCACCGCGATCAGCGCGGTCACGCCGCACCGCCACCTGATGCTGCCGCGCGTGCGCAGCTTCGTCGATTTCCTCGAGTCGCACTTCGGCGACGTGCCGCCGTGGGAACGCGAGCCGCCGCCCGCTGCTTGAGCGTCATGGTGCGTGGCGAGCGCGCAGCAGCAGCCAGGTCAGGGTCGCGACCGAGCCGAGCGTGGAATACAGGATGGTGCGCGAGGCGATGTGGCCTTCGCGCCGGTAGAACTCGGCCAGCATGTATGGCCCGGTGCCGGTCGGCAGCGCGGCCAGGACCACGGTCATGTCGATCATCGTCGCGGGCAGCGCGAACACGCGCGCCGCCAGCCACCACGCCAGCAGCGGCTGGGCCAGCAGTTTGGCCACGGTCAGCAGCAGCGCGCTGCGCGGCGCCAACGCATCGGCGGCATCGCGCCGTTCGGCGAGGAAGCAGCCGAGGCTGACCAGCGCGCATGGGCTGGCGGCGGCGCCGAGCAGCTTGAGGAAGGTTTCGGCGCTGCCGGGCAGCGGCACGTGCAGGGCGGCGACCGCCGCGCCGGCGAGCGGCGAGACGATCAGCGGGTTGCGCGCCAGCGCGGCCAGCACCTTCAGCCCGAGCTTGTGCGGCGCGCGTTCGGTCTGCAGGCCGATCTCGATCAGCACGATGGCCAGGGCGAACAGCACGCAGGCGACGATGATCGTGGCGATCGTGGTCGGGGTCAGGCTGGCATTGCCGAAGGCGATCAGGCATAGCGGGAAGCCGATGTAGCCGGTGTTCGGATATGCCGCGGCGATCGCGTCGATGCTCGCGTCGGCCAGGTGCAGGCCTTGCAACAGCCGCCAGCCGAGCACCAGCGCGAAGATCGCGGCGCAGGCCAGCGAGAACACCGCGATGAAGGCGGGCTGGTCGAGCTGCGCCCAGGTCGCCTTCGCCATGATGTCGAACAGCAGCGCCGGCAGGGCCAGCCAGACCACGAAGCGGTTGAGTTCCGAGGCCATCTGCGGCCCGAACAGGCCGCGCTTGCGGCAACCGAAACCGGCCAGGATCAGCGCGAACACGGGCAGCAGGATCTTGATCGTCGAGAGCATCGGCAGGTGCACGCAAGCAGGAAGGAGTGCGACAGGGTGGAACGGCGCGGCGATATAATCCAATTCCGATTTTCCGCCCGGCGATACCTTTCCTGCATCGTGCTGGACATCAAGCCCCTGCGTTATTTCGTGACCCTGGCCGAAACCCTGCATTTTGGCCGGGCCGCGGCGCGGCTGCACCTGTCGCAACCGCCGCTGAGCCGGCAACTGGCCGCGCTGGAAGCGCAGCTTGGAGTGAAGCTGCTGGAACGCAATTCGCGTGGCGTCGCCCTGACCGCGGCCGGCGAACGCTTCCACGCCGATGCGCGCGCCATCCTCGCTTCGTTCGCGCAGGCGGTCGAGAACGCGCGCGCCGCCGCGGCCGGCAGCGCCGGCAGCTTGAGCATCGGCTTCACCATGTGCGCCGCGTACAGCGTGGTGCCGCGTTATGCGCGGACCTTCGGCAACGCCTGTCCCGACGTCACGCTGCGCCTGCGCGAAGTGGTGTCGAACGACCTGGCCGCGCAGGTGCTGGACGGCCAGATCGACGCGGCCATCGTGTTCCCGGATGCATTCGCCGAGCCGCTGCAATCCCGTACCGTGGTGCGTGAACCGCTGGTCGTGGCCCTGGCGCGCACCCACCCGCTGGCGCGGCGCAAGCGCCTGCATTGCGCGCAACTGGCCGGCGAGCCCTTCGTGCTGGCGCTGGAAAGCGTGGCGCCGGCGCTGCGTGCGGTGATCATGGAGCTGTGCGGCGCCAGCGGCTTCGCCCCCGACATCCGCTTCGAGGTGCAATTGCAGCAGACCGTGCTGAGCCTGGTCGACGAAGGCGTCGGCGTGTCGCTGGTGCCGGCGTCGATGCGCAAGGCGCAGGTCGGCGACGTCGTGTTCCGCGCGCTGGCCGATTCGCCGAGCATCGAGCAGGTGTTGATCTGGTCGCGGATGAACCGCAATCCGTGCCTGCAACGGTTCCTCGCCGCGGTCTGAGCGCCGCTCACGCCAGCGGCAACTGCACCGCCACGCACAGGCCGCCGCCGTCGCGGTTGTGCAGCGACAAGCGCCCGCCGTGCGCTTCGACGATTTCGCGCGTGAGCGCCAGGCCGAGGCCGGTGCCGTTGCGCTTGGTCGAATAGAACGGCACCAGCGCGTTCTGCAGCACCGAATCGTTCATGCCGTGGCCGCGGTCGAGCACTTCGATGCGCAGCCATTCCGGCAGGTGGGTCAGGCGCAGCGCCACGTCGGCGTCGGTCGAGCCGGATTCGTGCGCGTTCTTGAGCAGGTTCAGCAGCGCCTGTTCGATCTGCGCCGGATCGATGCGGCCGTGCAATTCGTCCTCGCGCATCTCCAGCGCGAAACCGATCTGGCGTTGCAGGCCGAGCAGGAACCCGCGCCAATCGACGTTCTGCAACTGCGGCTGCGGCAATTTGGCGAAGCGCGCATAGCCGCGGATGAAGCCTTCCAGGTGGCGTGCGCGATCCTCGATGGTGGCGAAGATTTCATCCAGCCGCTCGTGGCGTCCGCGCCGCACCAGTTCCGCGCCGGAATGCGCGAGCGAGGCGACCGGGGCCAGCGAATTGTTCAATTCGTGGCTGATCACGCGGATCACCTTCTTCCACGTCTGCACTTCCTGCCGGCGCAGTTCGCTGGTCAGCAGGCGCAGCAACAGCAGTTCGTGCGCGCGGCCGTTGAGGCGGAAATGCCGGCGCGAGAGGTGGAACACCTGTTCTTCCTCGTTCTCGTCCTCGTTGCCGATCGCGAACAGGCTGTCGCCGCCGCGCGCCAGCGCCTCGCGCATTTCCAGCGGCGTCTTCGCCAGCAGATCATCGAAGCGCTGGCCTTCAAGCTTCCAGCCGCCGCCGAGCAACTGGCGCGCGGCGAGGTTGGCGAAGGCGATGCGGCGCTCGTTGTCGCCGCCGGCGGCGACCAGCAGCATCGCCACCGGCGTGTTCTGCACCATCGTGTCCAGCAGCAGTTCGCGCTGCACCAGCGCCTGGCGCTGGGTGCGCAGCACTTCGCCGAGTTCGGCGTGGGCGGCGACCAGTTCGGCGAATTCGTCGCGGCCTTGCCAGTGGATGCCGAAGTTGTATTCGCCGTCGCGATACGCATTCACGCTGCCGGACAACGCGCGCAGCAGCGAGCGCAGCGATTGCAGCGCAAGGCGCAGCAGCCACGCGGCCAGCGGCACGACCACCAGCAGCGCAATCAACCCGACCAGCCACGCATCGTCGATCCAGTGCGACAGCAGCAACGGCAAGGCGACCGCGACGGCCAGCAGCGGCACGAGCCACAGCAGCAGGCGACCGGCGAGCGAGCGGCGCAGCGTCATGTGCGACTCACGGGTTGTCGATGCCGTGGCGCTGCATGCGCCGGTACAGCGCCTGCCGGCTCAAGCCGAGATCGGCCGCGGCCTGCGCGATCACGCCGCCGGCGCGCAGCAACGCCGCTTCGATGTCCGCCTTCTCCGGCTCGACGGTCACCGCGGTTTTCTGCGGCGGCGGCTTCGGCAGGTGCAGGTCGCTCGCCTCGATGCGTTCGCCCTGCGCGAGCAGGGCGGCGCGCTGCACCACGTTGCGCAGCTCGCGCACGTTGCCCGGCCAGGCGTGGCGCAGCAGCGCGTTGCGCGCCGATTCGGCGAAAGGCTTGCCGTCGCCGCGGAACGCTTCGGCCAGCGGCAGGATGTCGCCGGGGCGTTCGGCCAAGGGCGGCAGCGCAAGTTCGATCGCGTTGAGCCGGTAATACAGATCCTCGCGGAAACCGCCGTCGCGGATCATCGCCGGCAAGTCCGCGTTGGTCGCGCTGATCACCCGCACCTTGACGCTGCGCTCGCGGTTGGAACCGAGCCGCTCGAACTTGCCGGTTTCCAGCACGCGCAGCAGCTTCATCTGCCCGGCCAGCGGCAGGTTGCCGATTTCGTCGAGGAACAGGGTGCCGCCATCGGCCGCCTCGAACTTGCCTTCGCGCGCCTTGTTCGCGCCGGTGTAGGCGCCGGCCTCGGCGCCGAACAGTTCGGCTTCGATCAGCTCGGAAGGAATCGCGCCGCAATTCAAGGTCACGAACGCGCCGTTCCGCACCGCCGAATTGGCCTGCACGATTTCCGCGATCTTCTCCTTGCCCGCGCCGTTCGGGCCGGTGATGAGCACCGGCAATTCCGAACGCGCGACCTGGCAGGCCAGCGCGATCACCCGCTCGCTGGCCGGGTCGGCGAAGAGGGTGCCGCGCAGGTCGTATTGCGCGGCGAGTTTGTCGCGGCGCTGCTTTTCGCGCATGCGCCGGCGGTCGAGTTCGCGTTGCGCCTCGGCCAGTTCCAGCAGGTTGTTGACCGTGGTCAGCAGGCGCCCGTCGTCCCACGGCTTGGCCAGGTAATCGGCGGCGCCGGCCTTGACCAGTTCCACCGCGCGCTCCAGGTGGGTCCACGCGGTGAGCAGGATCACCGGCAAGTCCGGCCATTGCGCGCGGATCTGCGCGAACAGCGCTTCGCCTTCGGCGCCGGAGGTGGTGTCGGCGCTGAAGTTCATGTCCTGGATCACCAGATCGACGTTCTCGCCGGCGAGCAGTTGCAGCCCGGCCTGCGGCGTCTGCGCGCTGAGCGTGGCGATGTCGTGCAGCGAGAACAGCACGTCCAGCGCGGTGGCCACGGCGGGGTTGTCGTCGATGATGAGTACGGTGGACATGGGGGGATTCTATTCGAGCTTACGCACTGCGCGTGGCGATCGCTGGCGGCACGTCGGCGGCGCGGCGCGCGGGCCACAGCACCGAGAGTTGGCCGAGCAGCCACAGCACGCAGGCGCCGATCGGCAGGTAGTACCACGGCAGGCGTTGCAGTTCGTAATGGCCCATCAGCCACTGGTTGAGAGCGAAGGCGAGCAGCATGCCGAGCACGACGCCGGCGCCGACGATCAGCGAATTCTCGATCTGGAAATAGCGCAGGATGTCGCCACGCGTTGCGCCGATGGCGCGGCGGATGCCGATCTGGCGCGTGCGCTGCTGCACCCAGAAATTCGCCAGCCCGCCGATGCCCAGCGCGGTGACGAACAGCAGGCCCAGCGTGGCCGCCAGCAGCAGGCCGATCATCGTGGTGTCGCGCTGGAAATACTTGTGGCGGATTTGCGCGTAGGTTTCCTGGCCATCCTGCGGGATCAGCCGCAGCGGCCCGGTCTTGGCCAGTGCATCGGCGGCGGCGTGCAGCACGCGTTCGCGATCCTGCGCTGCGCTGCGCAACAGGTAGCTCGTGCTGTTCTGGTTCGGCGGTTCGGGCACCAGCGCGACGAGGTGATCGACCGCCTCGTTGCGCAGCATTGGCCGGGCGATGTCGTCGATCACGCCGACCACGATGCGCGTGTCGCCAGCGTAGAGGGTCTTGCCGATGGCCGATGCGTCGGGCCACAGCCGCTGCGCCAGCGAACGGGTGATGATCGCGGTGGAAGCACCATCGGGCTTGTATTCGTCGTCGTGGAAGTCGCGTCCGGCAATCAGCCGTGCCCCCAGCGTCTTCATGAAATCGCGTGAACCCTTGTAGTAGGTAGGCTGTTCGCAACCGGCGGTGTTGTCCATCGAATGCACGGCCATCGCGCGATCGCGCGCTTCCTGGCTGGCGCAACTGCCGGAACTGCTCTCGCCGCCGGACAGCGGCAGCACCCAGCCAACGGCCGCGGCCGAAACGACGCCGGGAATCGCGCGCAATGCGGCCAGGTCGGTCTGCTGCTGCGCCTGCACGTTGGTGCCGGCTTGCAGGCCTTGCACGTGGAGCATGGAAAGCTCGTCCTCCGGGATGCCGGTCTGCGTGCGCACGTGCTCGATGCGGCCGGCGATCATGAACACTGCGTTGGCGACGATGGCGCAGGTCAGCGCCACTTGCAGCGCGAGCAGGCCAGCGGTCAGGCGATGGTGGCGCAGGCTGGAAAGGATCGGGCGAAGATGCAGGTTCATGTCACAGCGCCTTGACTTGGAGCGCGGGGGAAATGCGGCTGGCGCGCCACGCCGGCAGCAAGCCGGCGCACAAGGCGGCAAGGATGGCCAGCGCAACCGTGGCCAGCAGCATCGGCAGGTCCATCTGCGCGACCTTGGCGTAATCGTCCGGGCGCTGGCGCACGCTCCACAGGCCGAATTCGGCGATGGCGATGCCGAGCATGCTGCCCAGCGCGCCGATCAACACCGCCTCGGTGCCGAATTGCAGGAAGATGTGCCAACGCTGCGCGCCGAGCGCGCGACGCACGCCGACTTCGCCGCTGCGGCGCAGGAACTTCGCCAGCAGCAACGCGATGATGTTGACCAGGCAAACCACCAGAAATCCGATCGCCAGCAACGTTTGCAGGCGCACGTCGTCCGGCACCATTTTCAGATATTGCAGCCAGTCCATCAGCGGATACAGCTTCGCGGTCTCCGCGCCGCGCTGGAAACGTCCGTTGGCGTGCTGTTGTGCGGCGTAGTCGTAGAGGAAGCGCCTGTAATCGGCCACTTGCTGCGGCGTGTCCAGTTGCACCCAGAATTGCAGCCAACTGGTCGAAGGGTCGGTATAACCGGTCGCTGCGTTGCCTTGCCCGCTCGATTTGTTGTCGCCGGCCACGGGTGCCCAGTTCGCCATGTTGCCGTCGGAGCCCATGTCCAGTTCGATCGACGTGGACAGCGGCAGGAAAAACGCATCCTGATCGCCGAAGCCGCCTTTCTTGCCGGCGTCGGCATAGAACAGCGGCTGCGGGTTCCAGTCGCCGCTGACGCCGATCACGCGGAAGCCGATCTGCTTCTCGCCGATGCGCAGCGTCTGCCCCAGCGGATCGGCGCTGCCGAACAGTTTTTTCGCCAGTTCGTCGCTGATGACGATGACCCGCGCATGCGCTTCGTCGTCGGCTTCGCTCCAGCCGTGGCCGCGTTGCAGCGGCACGCCAAACAGGGCGAAGAAATCCGACGTCGCATAGTGCCCGCTCATCACCACCGGCAAGGCATTGTTCTGCGGTGGCCAGAGAGAAGCGTTGCCGCCCGCCATCGCCGCCTGATGCGTGCCGCGTTTGGCGTGCAGCAAGGCCATCGCGTCAGGCCAGGTGAAGTTGTCCGACGGGTTGCCCCATTCGCCAATCGGATAATCCTTCGGCAGCGGGTCGAGATGCGGATAGAACAGCACGCCGCTGCGCTGCGGCAGCGGGTCGCGCGACATCACGTGCAACACGGTCAGCATGGTCATGCTGGCACCGATGCCCAGGCCGATGGCCAGGACCATCAGCGCGGTGGTGATCGGCGTGCGCAACAGGCTGCGGCGGGCAAGGGTGAAGTAGTAACCGAGCATCGTTTCCTCTCTTCGCGCTTTACGCGCTGCGCGTGGCGATCGCCGGCGGCACGTCGGCGGCGCGCTTGGCCGGCCACAGCACCGAGATCTGACCGAGCAGCCACAGCACCACGGCACCGATCGGCAGGTATTGCCACGGCAAACGCGGCAGTTCGTACTTGCTCATCAGCAACTGGTTGATGCCGAACGCGAGCAGCATGCCGATGATGATGCCGGCCGTGGCGAGGATGAAGTTCTCGGTCTGGAAGTAGTGCAGGATCTGTGCCTTGGTCGCGCCGAGCGCGCGGCGCACGCCGATCTGGCGCGTGCGCTGCTGCACCCAGAAACTGGCGAGGCCGACGATGCCCAGCGCCGTCACCAGCAGCAATGCGGCGCTGACCACGACCAGCAGGCCGATCATGTCGCGGTCGGCGCTGAAGTGCTTGGCACGTATTTCGTCGTAGGTTTGTTGGTAAATCACCATCCGGTTGTTGTTCACCTTGTTCAAGGCATCGATGGAGGCTTCCAGGATTTCGCCGCGACGCGCTGGATCGTTGGCGCGAATCAGGTAATTGGTGTCGTTGTAGCTTTCACGAATGGGCCAGATCAGCGAATAGGTGGAGTTGCCCATGTTGATGTTCGGACGCGCCAGGGTTTCGACCACGCCGACGATGTTCATCGGTATGTTGCCCATGTAGATCGTTTTGCCGACCGCTGCATTCGCATTGCCGCCCGGGAATATTTTTTCCGCCATCGTCGAATCGATGATGGTGGCGACGCTACGCTTTTCGTTGACGATGGCTTCGATTTCCTTGCCTTGCTTGTATTCGTCCGGCTGGAAGTCGCGGCCGGCAATGATCTTCAATCCATAGGTTTTCAAGCCGTCGAGGCCGACGCGATAGGTGGCGGCGTTGAGCGTCGGACGCACTTGATCCGGCGTGAGCGAAATTCCGCTGTTGTTGGAGCCGTTCTGGAACGGCACTTGATTCGTGGTGGTCGCGCTGGCCACGCCGGGGACCGAGCGCAGCGCCGCCAAGTCTTCCTGCGTGATCGCGTCGGCGTTGGCGTCTTCGCCGACGCCGACAATCGCGACGCGCAGCAATTCGTGCTCGGCAATGCCGCTGGGCTGGCTGATGCTGTCGATGCGCTGCGAAATCAGGAACAACGCATTGCAGACGATGGCGCAGCTCAGGGCGATTTCGAGCACGATCAGCGCGGCGGCGGTCTTGTGCCGGCGTAGCGTGGAAAGGATGGGGCGGATTTCCATGTCGGATTCCTTCAGAGGTTCGTCCCGAACGCAGCGCGGTGTTTCGGCTGGCCGGAGAGAGAGCGGCGGCTGGCGTGCGGGTAGCGCGCTGCGCCCGGGGCGATGGGAAAGGTCATTGCGTTTTCAGTTGCACCGCAGGCGTGATCTGCATCGCGCGCCATGCGGGAAGCAACCCGGCGAGCAAGCTGGCGAACAACGCGAGCACGAAGGTCAGCAGCAGCATCGAGCCATCGAGATGCGCGAGCGAGGCGTATTCGGTCGGCCGATGGCGCACCGCGAACAAGCCGAGTTCGGCGAGACCCAGGCCGAGAATCGCGCCAGCCAGACCGATGGTTCCGGCTTCGACCAGGCATTGCTTGAAGATTTCCGCGCGCGATGCGCCGAGCGCGCGGCGCACGCCGATTTCGCCGCTGCGGCGCAGGAATTTCGCCAGCAGCAAACCCACGGTGTTGAGCAGGCACACCAGCAAAAATCCGAACGCCAGCCACAATTGCAGGCGCACGTCGCCGGGCACGACTTTGTTGTATTCGAGCCACTGCATCACGTTGCGCAGGCGCGTGTTCGGCGGGCGCTGGAAACGGCCCGCGTCGTGCTGCTGGCGCGAGTAGTTGTCCAGATAGGCCTTGAAATCGCCGGCTTGCGAAGCGCTGTCCAATTCCACCCAGTATTGAATCCAGGTGCAGTCTGCGTTGATGGCCGTGTCGTCATTGGTGGGATCGCCAAAGCAGTTCATGCTGCCTTGACGACCGAGCTTGAGGTCCATCGCGGTGGAAAACGGTGCGAGCAATTGCTCGTTGTCGCCGTAGCTCTGGACGTTGAGATCGTAGAAATGCGGTTGCGGCGACCAATCGTTCAATACGCCGACGATGCGGAACGCATTGCCTTCGATGCGCAGCGTCTTGCCGGTGCTGTCCGCACCGCCGAACAGCTTGTCGTTGAGCGCCTTCGCGATCACCGTCACGTGGGCATGCGCAGCGTCGTCCGCTGCACTCCAGCCGTGGCCATACAGGAACGGCACGTCGAACATCTGGAAGAAGTCCGCCGATGCCCAGCGCGACGAAAGCATGAAGGGTTTGATCGGGCTGTTGTCCGCCTGCACGGCGTTGTAACCGCCGGTCGTCATCACTTGGCGCTTGGCGTGATGCTGACGCAACAGTTCTTCCGCATCGTAGCGGGTGAGCTGATCTTCCGGCTCTTCGCCGGGTTTGTAGTCGGCGGCTTTTTCAGGATCGAGCTGCACGTAGAACAGCTTGTCGCTCTTCTGCGGAATCGGGTCGCCGGACAGCACGTGGAAAACCGTCAGCGTGGTCATCGCCGCGCCGATGCCCAGCGCGATGGCGAGCACCATCAGCGCGGTCAGCACCTTGTTGCGCTTGAAGCTGCGCAGGGCGAGGTTGAAGTAGTAGGCGAACATGCGTGTGTCTCCTCGGAAATCAGGCACTGCGGGTGGCGACGACGGGTGGAATGGCGGCGGCGCGCAGGGCCGGGCCGAGCACGGCAAGCTGGCCCAGCGTCCACAGCAGCACCGCGCCGACGGGCAGGTAGAACCACGGCAAACGCGGCAGTTCGTACTGGCTCATCAACAATTGGTTGATGCCGAACGCGAGCAGCATGCCGAGCACGATGCCGCCGCTGGCGAGCAGGAAGTTCTCTGTCTGGAAGTAGCGCAGGATGTCGTTGCGCGTCGCGCCCAATGCACGGCGGATGCCGATCTGCTTGGTGCGCTGCTGCACCCAGAAGCTTGCAAGCCCGATAATGCCGAGCGCGGTGACCAGCAACAGCAGGATGCTGACCCCGATCAGCAACCCCACCATGGCGCGATCCTTCCGGTAATAGCGTTCGCGCAGATCCTGCAAAGTCAGGCTCTGTTTCTGGTTGAGGATGCGGTGGGCATCCTGCGCAGCGAGCGTTTTCTTTGCAGCATCCAGCAGGTTCTGGCGATTGGTCGGGTCGGCCACGTTGAGCAGATACGTGCCGCCGCTGCGATAGCTGGGCCGACCGGGCAACAGCATGGCATCGTCGTAAGTGGCGGGCTTGCCGTTGTCGCGGGGTTGCGCCAGACGCTCGACCACGCCCACCACCCGATGCGGAACATCGCCGAACACGTAGATCGAGCGGCCAATGGCATTGCCGTCCGGGAACAGTTTGCGTGCCAGCGATTGGCTGAGAATGACGGAAGGAAACTTCAAGTCGTCGTCGCTGACGCCGTCGATGTCGACGTATTCATCGGCATTGAAATCGCGCCCGGCCACCAGTTTCAGCCCCAATGCGCGCAGCGCATCCTCGCCGACCATGTAGTTGCTGGCCTGCGCACTGCTGTTTTGCTGGTCGGCTTGCAGCTTGATGCCGCTGGACCAGTTGGAGTTGCCGAACGGCACCATGCCGACGATGGCGGCAGAGCGCACCCCCGGCAATGCGCGCAAGGCATCGAGGTCGCTGCGCGAGCGTGCCATGGCATCGTCGTTGCGGCCGATGGCATTCACCTTGACCGCGACCACATGCATTTCGTCCGTGCCCGACGGTCGGTTCATGTGCTCGATGCGGGCGCCGATCAGGAACAGCGCATTGCAGACGATGGCGCAGCTGACGGCGATTTCCAGCACGATCAGCAACGCCGCCGTCTTGTGCCGGCGCAGGGAGGAAAGGATCGGGCGGAGTTCCATACGAGGTCGCCTCACTGCGTCTTGAGTTGAATCGCCGGGGCGATTTGCATGGCGCGCCATGCGGGGAACAGCCCGGCCAGCAGACTGGCGAGCAGCGCCAATGCGAAGGTCAACCCGAGCATCGACCAATCCAGATGCGCCAGGCGGGCGTAGTCATCGGGTTGATGGCGTACCAGCCACAGGCCGATGGCGGTCAGGATCAACCCGATTACGCCGCCGACCAGCCCGGTAATGCCGGCCTCGACCAAGCATTGTTTGAAAATTTCCGCGCGTGATGCACCGAGTGCGCGGCGCACGCCGATCTCGCCGCTGCGGCGCAGGAAACGCGCCAGCATCAAGCCCACCGTGTTGAGCAGGCACACCAGCAGGAAGCTCAATGCCAGCCAGACCTGCAGGCGCACGTCCTCGGGTACCACGTGGTTGTGATACAACCACGCATTCACGTCGTACAGGCGCACGTTGGCCGGTCGCTGGTAACGACCGGCAGCGCGCTGCTGGTCGGCGTAGTTGCGCAGGTAGGCCCGATAGTCGTCGGTCTGTGCGGGGCTTGCCAGTTCCACCCAGTACTGCACCCAGGCGCAGGGCGCATCGTGACCATAATCTCCTTCCGGATCGCCCGTGGCACTGCCCCAGCAACTGAGGCTGCCGCTGGCCGCCATGCGCAGGTCGCGCGAAGTCGTGAACGGGATGAATACATCCTCGACATCGCCGTATTGCTGATTGGTCAGATCGTAGAAGCGCGGGTTGGGCGACCAAGCGCCCAGCACGCCCGCCACGCGGAAGCCGTTGCCATCCAGCGTCAGCGTGCGGCCCACCGCCGGGGATGCGCCATACAACTTGTTGGCCAATGCGGTGCTGATGACCGCCACCCGCGCGTGATCCTTGTCGTCCTGCTGCGTCCAAGCGTGGCCTTGCGCCATCGGCACGTCGAACATCGGGAAGAAATCGGAGGAGGTGAAGCGGGCTTGCGCGAAGAAGGGGTCCTGCGACGGCGTGTCGGGTTCGACTGCCGTGGCACCGGCCGACATCATCGCCTGACGCTTGCCATGCGCCTGCGCCAACAGGGTTTCCGCATCGTAGCGGGTCATCTGGCTGGAGGGCTCGTCGCCGGGTTGGTAGCTACCCAGTGGACGCGGATCGGTCTGCACGTAGAACAGGCGGTCGCTCTTGCCCGGCAGCGGGTCGGCGGACAACACATGGAACACCGTCAGCGAGGTCATTGCCGTACCGATGCCAACGGCGATGGATAGCACCATCAATGCCGTCAACACCGGATTGCGGCGCAGGCTGCGCAGCGCGAGTTTCAGGTAATAGGCAAACATGGCGATGCCTCAAGCACTGCGGGTGGCGACGACGGGCGGGATGGCGGCGGCACGCAGAGCCGGGCCGAGCACGGCAAGCTGGCCCAGCGTCCACAGCAGCACCGCGCCGACGGGCAGATACGTCCACGGCAGCCGGGGCAGCTCGAAGTGGCGCATCAGCACCTGGTTGATGGCGTAGGCCGCGACCATGCCGAGCACGATGCCGGCACTGGCCAGCAGGAAGTTCTCGGTCTGGAAATAGCGCAGGATGTCGCCGCGGGTGGCGCCGAGCGCGCGGCGGATGCCGATCTGCTTGGTGCGCTGCTGTACCCAGAAACTGGCCAGTCCGACGATGCCCAAGGCGGTGACCAGCAGCATCGCCATGATCACCGCGATCAGCAGCCCGGCCATCGCGCGGTCGCTTTGGAAATACGTCCGGCGCAGTTCGGCAAGGGTGTGGCTTTGTTCCTGCTCGAGCACGGCTTCGGGCACGGCGCGGGTCATCGCCTGACGCGCGGCCCGGGCCACGCCGGCCAAGTCGTGCGGATCGGCACGCAGAACGTAGCTGCCGGATTGCGCATCGCCGACGACCGGCACGATGATCGACCATTCCGCGCCACGCAGGCCTTCCTCGCTGCGGCCCGGATCGGTCACCGCGAAGTGTGCGAGCACGCCGGCCACGCGGTAGTGGTAATTGCTCAGCCAGAATTCCTTGCCCAGCGGGTTTTCGCCCGGCCACAGGTGCTGCGCCAGCGATCGGGTGATCCAGACCCTGGCATCTTTCGGGAAGTAGGTATCGATGGGCTGGTAGTCGCTGGTGGTGAAATCCGTGCCTTGCTCCGGATGCAGGCCGAGCGTCTGGATGGCGCCGGCATCGAACAGGTAGAAATGCACGACGGCGCCGAAGTGCTTGCCTTCGCGATCCAGGTCGATGCCGGCATAGCCGGCGCGCGGCCCGAACGGCACGGTGTTGACGCTGCCGACGGCGCGCACGCCCGGAATCGCGCGCAAGGCGGACAGCACGCGGCCGTTGACGTCGGCCGCCTTGCAGCCATCGCAACCGTTCAATGCCACCGTGGCCAGCGCGGACTCGTCAACGCCGCTGTCGATGTGCATCAGGTTCAGGCGCGTGCCGATCAGGAAGAAGGCATTGCACAGCACCGCGCAGGCCAGGGCGATTTCCAGCACGATCAGGGCCGTGGCGGTGCGGTGGCGGCTCAGTGCGGAGAGGATCGGTTTGATGTCCATGCAGGGCGTCTCCTTACAGCGTCTTCAATTGCATCGCCGGAACGATGCGGCTGGCACGGAAGGCGGGGAACAGGCCGGCGATCAGGCTGGCGGCGACCGCCAGCAAGAAGGTCAGCGTGAACATCGCCACGTCCAGATGGACCAGGTCGGCGTAGATCACCGGCTGCTGGCGTACCGCCCACAGGCCGGACAGGGTCAGCAGCAGGCCGAGCGCGCCACCGACCAGTCCGATCAACCCGGCCTCGGTCAGGCACTGGGCGAAGATGGCGCGCTTCGACGCACCCAGTGCGCGACGCACGCCGATCTCGCCGCCGCGGCGCAGGAACTTCGCCAGCAGCAGGCCAATGGTGTTGAACAGGCAGATCGCCAGGAAGGCCAGTGCCAGCCAGGTCTGCAGGCGCGCGTCGCTGGGCACGACATGGTTGTAGTCCAGCCATTGCACCAGGCCGAACACGCGTGCGGTTTCCGGGTGCTGGATGCGCCCGAGCGCTTTCTGCTGCACGGCATAGTCGCTGACGAAACGGCGGTAATCGGCAAGTTTCGCCGGCGTATCCAGCTCCACCCACAGTTGCAGCCAGATGCAATCGGAATTCTGCAGGTGGCCGGGCATGGCTGGCAGCGTCGAGCAGGTGAACTGGTTGAAATGGCCGTCGTTGATTTCCAGCCCGGTCTGGAACGGCACGAACACGTCTTCGGGCTTGCTGTAGTAAGTGCCGCTGCTGTCGCTGCCGTAATTGCCGCCGGCCACGGTGTAGAACTGCGGCGAGGGCCGCCACGGTTTCAGCACGCCGACGATGCGCACGTCGCTGTCGCGGATGCGCAGCGTGCGGCCGACGCTGTCGGCACCGCCGAACAGCCTGGCATTGAGGTCGGCGGAAATCACCGCCACCCGCGCGCGCTTCTCGTCATCGTCCGCGCTCCAGCCGCTGCCGTGGGCAAACGGCACGTTGAACATCGGGAAAAAATCGGCGTGGGTGGACAGCATCGTCGTCATCAGCGGCGGCTGCCCGGTCTGCGTGGATTGCAACTTGATCGCGCTGTCCACGACGATGGCCTGGCGATCGGCCCGCTGCGCGCGCCACAAGTCGGTCGCGGTGGTGTAGTCGAGCATGTCCGGCGGATTGGCGAACGCTTTTTCGTGCGGCATCGAATCCACCTGCGGATAGAAGATGCGCTCGCTCTTGCCCGGCAACGGATCGCCGGACAGCAGGTGCATCACGGTCAGCGTGGTCATCGCCGCGCCGATGCCCACGGCAATCGACAGCACCATCAGGACCGTGATCACCGGACTTCGGCGCAAGCTGCGCGCGGCCAGTTGCAGGTAGTAGCCGAACATGCGCGGTCTCCGCTCAGGCGTGCGGGGCGAGGGGGGATTCCGGGTTGCGCACCAGCGTCGGTGCGGCCACCAGGTCGGTGGCCATGCCGTCGACGATGTGCACGTTGCGCTGCGCGCGCGCGGCCAGTTCCGGGTCGTGGGTGACCATCACGATGGTGGTGCCTTGTGAATTGATTTCCTCCAGCAGCTCCAGCACGCCGCGCGCCATCTGGCTGTCGAGGTTGCCGGTCGGTTCGTCGGCGAGCAGCAGTTTCGGCGAGCCGGCCAGCGCGCGCGCGATCGCGGCGCGCTGTTGCTGGCCGCCGGAAAGTTCGGCCGGGTAGTGCTTCATGCGCGAGCCGAGGCCGACCCGCGACAGCGCTTCCTCGATGCGTTGCTTGCGTTCGCTCGCCGGCATGCCGCGATAGCGCAGCGGCACGTCGGCGTTGTCGAACAGGTTGAGGTCGGGGATCAGGTTGAAGCTCTGGAAGATGAAGCCGATCTTCTGGTTGCGTAGCTTGCTGCGTGCGTTGTCCGACAGGTGGGACACGTCCTCGCCGTCGAGCTTGTAGGTGCCGGAGGTGAAGGTTTCCAGGAGACCTGCGATGTTGAGGAAGGTGGTCTTGCCCGAGCCGGAAGGACCGGTGACGGCGACGAACTCGCCTTCCTTCACGTGCAGGTCCAGGGTGCGCAGGGCGTGGGTCTGCACCTGCTCGGTGCGGAAGACCTTGGAGACGGCGTGCATGTCGAGCATGGCGGGTTCCTTCGTTGGAATTGAATGGCGTGGAGCGATCGGATCGGTGGTGCGGATGCTTCGGTGGCGGGATTGTGCTGTGTAGCGCGCGGCGAGCCTGGCGCTACAGGTCATGCGTGGGTCGATTCACCGGGCCATGGGTGGATCAATGCACCGTGACGCGCGGTGCGTCGCCAAATTGGTCGGCACCGGAGACGACGACGCGGTCGCCTTCCTTCAGGCCGGAGAGCACCTCGGTTTCCGACAGGCTCGAGACCCCCAGCTGGACCGGCTGGCGCTGGGCGCTGCTGCCGCTCATGACGTAGGCGTAGCGGCCGCCGGACTGTTCGACAAAGGGGCCGCGCTCGACCTTGAGCACGTTCCTGCGCGTGTCCAGCAGGATGCGCGCGCTCATGCGCTGGCTCTGGCGCAGGCCAGGCGGCTGCTTGCCGTCGAAGCGCACGCGCGCGGTGACCTCGCCGGAGACCACCTCCGGCGAGACCGCGGAGATCTTGCCTGGGAAGGGTTCGCCGCTGCCGGAGGTCAGTTGCGCCGGCACGCCGATGGCCAGGTCGCGGGCGAAGCTCTCGGGCACCTTGATCTCCACTTCGAACTTGGACAGGTCCACCACCGACAGGATCGGCGCGTTGATCGCCACGTTGGTGCCCTGGGCGATCTGCACCTGGCCGACCTGGCCGTCGAACGGTGCGCGCAGGGTCAGCGCATCGACCTGGCGCTGCAGTTCTTCGACCACCGCCTGCTGGCGCTGGGCCAGCAGCGCCTTGTTGCGCGCGTCCAGCTGGGCGCCCTGCTGCTTGAGCGAGGCGTCCTGTTCGGCGTGTTGCAGTTCGATCTCGGTCTTCTTGAGCGTGTCCTGGGCCTTGGCCAGGTCCACCTGCGGCAACGCGCCGGCATCGTAGGCGCGCTGGTAGCGCTCGACATCGCGCTGCGCCGCCTGGCGGTCGATCTTGCCCTGGTCGATGGACTTGCCGGCCTCGGAGCGGGCCTTGGCCACGTCCAGCGTGGCGCGGCTGGTCTCGGCCTGCAGGCCGGCCAGGGTGGATTCCTCCTGGGCCAGCTTGCTGCGCAGGGCCGGGCTGTCGATCACCGCCAGCGGATCGTCCTTCTTGACCACATCGCCGGCGACGACCTTGAGCGTGACCGTGCCGCCGTCGATGGCGTACAGGGTCGGGCTGTTGGCGGTGATGACGCGGCCATCGGCGGCCAGGTCGCGGACCAGGTCGCCGCGGGTCACCGTGGCGATGCGGACCCGGCTGGCGTCGAACGAGCGCCCGCCCGCGGCCCAGCCCATGACCACCCACACCAATGCCGCCGCCAGGACCAGCACGCCACCGCCGATCAGGCCCCAGCGCTTCCAATGCGCGCCCTTGCCGGTCTCGACCACGATGTCCTGTGCGGCGGTGTCGCGGATGCGGAAAGGGTTGTCGGTCTGTATGGATGTGCGGGTCTTGGGGTTCAATCGTCCCGGTGGACAACGCAGGCCGCGTGCCAAGCGCAAGTCTTTGAATAGCAAGGACGGATGCTTGCGGACAGTGTCCGCGCGGACACTTGCGGCGTCCGCGCGGACAGCCGGGCGTGGGCTGCGGCCCGTTACACTGCGCGGCCCGTTTCCACCGTTTGAAAGGATGTAATCCATGTGCGGCATCGTTGGCGCGATCGCGGATCGCGATGTGGTCCCGGTCCTGATCGAGGGGCTCAAGCGCCTGGAATACCGGGGCTACGATTCGGCCGGTATCGCAGTGGTCGGCGGCGACCAGATCCGCCGCGTGCGCCGCACCGGCCGGGTCGCCGAGATGGAGGCCGCCGCCCACGCCGAACACTTCAGCGCGACCCTGGGCATCGGCCATACCCGCTGGGCCACCCATGGCGGGGTGACCGAGGCCAACGCCCATCCGCACATCAGCCACGGCGAGCTGGCGCTGGTCCACAACGGCATCATCGAAAATCACGAGGAGCAGCGCGAGAAGCTGCGCGCGCTGGGCTACACCTTCGAGTCGCAGACCGATACCGAAGTCATCGCCCATCTCATCCACCATCACCAGCAACAGGGCCTGGACCTGCTCGGTGCGCTCCAGGCCGCGGTCAAGGAACTCATCGGCGCCTATGCGCTGGCCGTGGTCAGCAGGGCCGAACCCGACCGGCTGGTCAGTGCGCGCATGGGCTGCCCGCTGCTGGTCGGTTTGGGCAACGGGGAGAACTTCGTCGCCTCGGACGTCTCGGCGATCCTGCAGGCCACGCGCCGGGTGATCTTCCTGGAAGAAGGCGACACGGTGGATGTGACCCGTGCCGGCGTCACCATCTTCGACGCCACCGATGCGCGCGTCGAGCGCGAGGTCCATGTCTCGGACGTGTCGCTGGCCTCGCTGGAGCTGGGCCCGTACCGCCACTTCATGCAGAAGGAAATCCACGAGCAGCCGCGCGCCATCGCCGACACCATCGAGGCGG